>JBOFUS010000614.1:0-8507 GCA_051652685.1 Beijerinckiaceae bacterium | reverse complement strand
TCATGCATTCCTCGATGACGACGGTGGCGGCCGGTTCGCCCGCGTAAAGAACGTCGATGGCGGCTTCGGCTTCTTCAACCGTCATGGCGACCGTGACGCCCTTACCGGCGGCAAGGCCATCATACTTGATCACGATAGGCGCACCGTCCTTGCGCACATGCGCTTTTGCGGCGGTTGCGGTATTGAACGTTGCGTAGCGCGCGGTGGGGATGCCTGCCGCATCGCAGATTTCCTTTGTGAAGGCCTTGGAGCCTTCGAGCCGCGCTGCCGCGCGTCCATGGCCGAACACGCGCAAGCCCGCCGCGCGCAGATCATCGGCCAGTCCCGCGACCAGCGGCGCTTCCGGCCCGATGACCACGAGATCGATCGAAAGCAACCGGCAAAAGCCAGCCACCGCAGCGTGATCGCTGACATCGAGCACGACATTCTCCCCACATGTGGCCGTGCCGGGGTTGCCGGGCGCAACGAACAGCTTGCCCAACATCGGGCTAAGGGCCAGCTTCCAGGCCAGCGCATGTTCACGGCCGCCCGAACCGATCAGCAGCACGTTCATTTTGTGATTCATCGACAGGTTTCCGTGGGAAGTCCCCGCGCCGCCTAGCACCGAAACAGGCGGCGTTCTACAGATCGGGGACGAAGCACCTCAGCCGGAACCATGACGGACACTGCCACCAACCTGCCCGAGATTTCCGTCTCCGACCTTTCGGGTGCGATCAAGCGCACGATCGAGGGGGCGTTTGGTTACGTGCGCGTGCGCGGCGAGATTTCCGGCTATCGCGGCCCATCGGCCTCGGGACATGTTTATTTTGCGCTGAAGGACCACAACGCCAAGATCGAGGCGGTGATCTGGAAGGGCGTCTTCGGGCGCTTGCGCGCCAAGCCCGAAGAGGGGCTGGAAGTGATCGCCACGGGCAAGGTCTCCACCTTTCCGGGCTCGTCCAAGTACCAGCTCGTCATCGAAAGTCTGGAGCCGGCAGGCGTCGGCGCTCTGCTGGCGCAGCTTGAGGAGCGCCGCAAGCGGCTGGCGGCTGAAGGTCTGTTCGATCCGGCGCGCAAGCAGCTGCTTCCCTACATGCCAAGGGTTCTCGGCGTCGTGACCTCGCCTACAGGCGCCGTGATTCGCGACATCATCCACCGCATCTCGGATCGCTTTCCGCTGCATATCCTTGTGTGGCCGGTGCGCGTGCAGGGCGAACAGAGTGCGGCAGAGGTGGCGGCCGCTATTCGTGGTTTCAACGCCCTCGCCGAGGACGGCGCAATCCCGCGCCCCGACGTGCTCATCGTGGCGCGCGGCGGCGGCTCGCTGGAGGACCTCTGGGGATTCAACGACGAGATCGTCGTGCGCGCGGCAGCCGAAAGCGGGATTCCGCTGGTTTCGGCCGTTGGCCACGAAACTGATACGACGCTGATCGACCACGCGGCGGATCTGCGCGCGCCGACGCCAACGGGTGCTGCCGAGCTGATCGTGCCGGTACGCGCCGAACTGTTGATGGCCATCGGCAGCTTTGGCCAGCGGATCGAAGGGGGCTTGCGCCGGCTTGTGGAGCGGCGGCGGGCGGAGTTGCGTGCGGTCGCCCGGGCGCTCCCGCTGCCCGAGGCACTGTTGGCCCAGCCGCGCCAGCGGCTTGACCGGGCGGGAGACAAGCTCGCGCCCGCGCTGCGGCGCGCAGTCGATGGCCGGAGGCTTTTGCTGGCCAGCGCTTCCCAGAAGCTGGAGCGGCACTCGCCCCGCACGCAACTTGCGCTCAGGCGCGAACGGCTCGCCCGTCTTTCGGCAGATCTGAAACGTGCTCTCGAGGGCCGTATCGCAAAGGAGCGGGACGACACCGCCCGCCGACAGAAAGACCTTGCCGTCCTCGCCGAACGCTTCACAAGGGCCTTTGGTCGGCGGGTCGATCTCGAAACAGTCGATATCGCGCGGCGTCGGGAGCGCGGCACAGAGCTTGGTGCGCGCCTGCGCATCGCTGCCCGTCGCAACCTTGTCGCGCGCCGTGACGCGGCGGGCAATGTCGCGAAGCTCTTCGACAGCCTGAACTACAGAAGCGTGCTCCAGCGCGGCTATGCCATCGTGCGCGATGGTGAGGGGCGCATTGTCAGAAGCGTTGCCGCCGCTCCCGCCGGCGTGGCGCTTTCGATCACGCTGGCCGATGGCAATGTCGGCGTCACCGTGGGCGGCGCACCGCGTGCGCGAACGCCGAAGGCTGGCAGCCCCCAGGATGATCTCTTCGGATAGATGCAGATGACAACACCCATCACCCACGCGATGATCCTCGCTGCCGGGCTTGGCACGCGCATGCGGCCACTGACGCTGACCCGGCCGAAACCGCTCGTCGAGGTCGGTGGCCGCACGCTTGTCGACTACATCCTCGACTATTGCCGTGCCGCAGGGGTGACCGACGCCGTCGTCAACGTTCACCATTTCGCCGACCAGATGGAGGCGCATCTGGCGAAGGTTGCGCAACCGCGCATTGCCATCTCGGATGAGCGGGCAGGGCTGCTGGACTCCGGTGGGGGAGTGCTGAAAGCGCTGCCGTTGCTGGGTTCGGGGCCGTTCTTCATCCTCAACGCCGACGCCATCTGGAACGAGGGGCCGACGCCTGCGCTGCAGCGCCTGGCCGATCAGTGGAACCCCGAGACGATGGACGTCCTGTTGCTTCTCGCCAACGCCGTGACGGCGACCGGCTGGGCAAATCGGGGCGATTTCGCCATGGATCAGACGGGGCGGCTCACCCGCGCCGGCAAGGGTGAGATGACGCCCTTCGTCTACGCCGGTGCCGGCATCTGGAAGCCAGAACTGTTCCATGGCCGGCCGGATGTTTTCTCGTTGAATCGCATTTTCGATGAGGCGGCGGCGAAGGGGCGATTGCATGGATTGAGACTCGACGGCGTCTGGATGCATGTCGGCACACCCGACGCCATCCCGGAGGCCGAGGAAGCGCTTGGCAGGGGCATGCGGTGAGCAACCCACGCGTCGCCACCGTCGCAGCAGGCGCGCCGTTTCTGGAAACGCTGGTGGCAGCTTGCCGCAGCGGCGCGCTCGGCGTCGATTTTGGTCCGGACGAGCGGGATTTCTCGGCAGCGACGATCTATGTGCCCACGCGCCGTGCGGCCCGGGCGCTGGCCCACGCCTTCGCCGAAGCCTTGCAGCCCAAGGCCGTGCTGCTGCCACGCATCGTGCCGCTGGGCGATCCCGACGATGCCGAGGTGAAGATCGCGCTGGCGGGTACCGGTGAGGACATGCTTGCGCCGGCGATTGGCGCGCTCGACCGCCGCCTCCTGCTGACACGCCTGATCGAGGCGTGGCGAAACGGCGCAGATTTCCGGAGGCTGGCCGAGCAGGACGACGGCTTCACCCTCGGCGAGGGGTTTGCCGACGCGTTTATGATGGCTGGCGATCTCGCAAGGCTGATCGACGAGTTCGCCACGGAAGGTGCCGATTGGGCGGGCGTGAGGGAACTCGCGCCCGAGCGTTTCGATGCCTACTGGGGTGCCACCCGCGATTTCCTGATGATTGCGGGCGAAGCCTGGCCCGCCATGCTGGCCGAGCGTGGCCTGATGGACGCGGCCGCGCGGCAGAACCACCTGTTGCGGCTGGAGGCGAAGCGCCTTCTCGCCGCGCAGCCGACCGCGCCGGTGATCGCCGCCGGCTCGACCGGCTCCGTGCCCGCGACGGCTGCGTTGCTGGCAGCCATCGCAAGGTTGCCCAATGGCGCGGTGGTCCTGCCCGGCCTCGATCTTGCCATGGACAGCGCCGGCTGGGAGCTCGTTCCGGCCAGCGATGCCGATCTTCGCGCGCAGGCGCAGCCGGGCCATCCGCAAGCCGTGCTCAAGCAACTGCTGTCCCGGCTGGGAGTCATGCGCGAGGACGTTGCCATCATCGGCGCACCCGATGCGGCAGCGGCGGCGCGGGCGGCCATCGTGGCGGCCTCGTCGCGCGCGGCAGACGCGACGGATGACTGGCCGGGGCTAAGGGCACAGCTTGGCGCTGGTCTGGACATGGGCCTGGCGGGCGTCGCCCTGATCGAGACTGCAGACGAGCGGCTGGAGGCAACCGCCGTCGCGGTGGCGCTGAGGGAGGCGCTGGAGACGCCCGGCCGCACGGCAGCGCTGATGACGCCGGACCGCGGGCTGGCGCGCCGCGTCATGGCAGAACTGATGCGCTGGGGCGTCGTGGCCGATGATTCCGCGGGTAGGTCGCTGGCTGAAACGGCAGTTGGAGCAGCCGCCAGGCTGTTGCCGCGTGTCGTCGTCGATGGTTATGCCCCCGCTCTGGTCGTGGCGGCACTGAGGGCGGTAAACCCGGAAGCGGACGCTGCGCTGGCGACAATCGAGATAGCTGGCCTGCGCGGATTCGGCGTTGGCGAAGGCCTGGACGGTCTCTCGCGTATTCTGGCGGAGACCGAAAGCCGGCGCGCGCACCCGCATGCCGGGCGACCACTCCGGCGGCTTGCAGACGCCGATATCGCGGCGGCCCGCGCATTGCTGGACAACTTCGCCACTGCAATGCGGCCGCTGGCGATCCTTGGTGAAGGCCAGCACCCGCTCAGGTCATTCGTGGAGGCGCATCTCCATGCGCTCCGGCATGCATGCGCCGAAGACATGCTCGCCGGCCCCGAGGGCGCTGCGCTGGCGCGGGTGATGGACGAACTGGCGACAGCGCAGGAAAACCCGGCAATCCGGCTTGATGACTACAGCCTGCTGGCAGAACGCTTGCTGATGGAGAGCGCAGTGCCGCCGCCACAGCCGGCGCAGGGGCGCGTCAAGATCTGGGGGCTGCTTGAGGCGCGGCTGGTTGAAGCGGACCTCGTTGTGCTGGGGGGGCTCAACGAAGGCACCTGGCCGCAGACCGACAAGGGCGATGCGTTCCTCAACCGCGCGATGCGTCAGGCGCTCGGCCTGCCGCAGCCGGAGCGGCGCATCGGCCAGAGCGCCCATGATTTCTGCATGGCGCTCGGCGCACCCGAAGTGGTGCTGACGCGGGCGCTGGCCGTTGAGGGAACGCCGACCGTGGCGTCGCGCTTCATACGACGGCTAGAAGCCTTTGTCGGAACGAACGCAGCGTCCTCGCTCCGGCAGCGGGGCGATCGTCTGGTTGCCGCCGCCAAGGCGCTCGACGATGCGGAGCCGGTGCAGCCCGCCCCGCGCCCCGCGCCGCGACCGGCGGCACATCTGCAGCCAGTATCGCTCTCCGTCACGGAGATTGCGACGCTTTATCGCGATCCCTATGCCATCCACGCCCGCCATGTCCTGCGGCTCGACCCGTTGGAGCCGCTGGGCGACGGCATCGATGCACGCGACAGGGGCGAGATCGTGCATGCGGTGCTTGCGCGCTTCATCGCCGATACGCCGGGTGCCTTGCCGCCGGATGCTCTCGCGCGGATCACGGCGATGGGCGAAGAGGCCTTTGCGCCCTTCCTGCATGACGAAAGCGTTGCGGCGTTCTGGTGGCCGCGCTTTCTGGCGGCGGCGGAGTGGTTCGTCGGCTGGGAGCGGGAGCGGCGCGAGGCGCATCCGGGGCTCGTTGCTGTCACGGAAGCCTCTGGCCGGTTCGGCCTGACGCTTGCGGACGGAACCGCCTTCACATTGCGCGGCCGCGCCGACCGTATCGATGTCTTCGAGATTTCAGCGGGAGGGCAAGGTCTCGGCGTGCTTGACTACAAGACTGGCGCTGCGCCCGGCAGGGACGAGGTTGCCATCGGGCTGGAACCCCAGCTCACCTTGCAGGCAGCCATGGCCGTGCGGGGCGCTTTCGCGGGCGTGCCCGCCGCACCCGCCGTCGAGCTGGGTTACATCACCGTAGGCTCGACGCCCGATGACCGGATGCTGGAGATCGCGAAAGCACCCGAGACGCTGGACAGCGTGGCGACGAAACATCTCGAGAGCCTGATATCGTTTCTTTCCCGGCTGAGAGCCGGCGAGGAGACGTTCCTGTCGCGTCGCAGGCCGCGCAAGCAGGATGACGAAGGCCCCTATGATCACCTGGCGCGGGCGCGTGAGTGGCTGTCTTCCGGGGGTGACGAATAGGTCAGGCAATGAATAGGTGGGGCTGCCATTGGACGCAGCGCGTCCGAGCAGCTAAGCCCGGCACGACTCACTGAATCCAGGAACGGGGCGTTCATGACCATTCACGCGCATCGCGGCGATCTGCCGGACGGGCTCGACTTCGGAGTGTCTGTTGCGATCGACACAGAAACCATGGGGCTCAATCCGCACCGTGATCGGCTGTGCGCCGTGCAGCTGTCGGCCGGCGATGGCGACGCCCATGTGCTCCAGATCCTGCCGGGCCAGCGCGAAGCGCCCAATCTGGTCCGTCTGCTGGCAGATCCGGCCGTGACGAAGCTCTTCCATTTCGCCCGCTTCGATGTCGCGGTGCTGCGCCATGCCTTCGGCGTGCGCACCTCGCCGATTTACTGCACCAAGATCGCCTCGAAGCTGGCACGCACCTTCACCGACCGTCACGGCTTGAAGGATCTGGTCAAGGAACTGCTCGGCGTTGATCTGTCCAAACAGCAGCAGTCGTCCGACTGGGGTGCCGACCAGTTCAGCGAGGCGCAACTCACCTATGCGGCCTCAGATGTGCTCCACCTGCACCAGATGCGCGAGAAGCTCGATGCGATTCTGCTCCGCGAGCGTCGCGACGAATTTGCTGCCGCCTGCTTCGCTTTCCTGCCGCATCGCGCCGAACTTGATCTCGCGGGATGGCCGGAGGAAGATATCTTCGCGCACAGTTGATCGAGGTTCTGGAGGGATTTTGACTTTTGTCTCGCAAAGCATCCTGCAAGCCTTAAATTAAACACTGCAGCCGGATTTCCAGACGCCTCTTTTGAAAGATGACGACGAACTCATGGCGAAAGCGAAACGCCTGGACCTGGACGGAGTGGCTGATGGCGGCGTGAATGCCGCCTATGAAGCAGCCATGCGCCACAGCCGGCGGGTGCGGTTTCTTCGCAAGGCCATCCCGGTTTTCTGCGCGGCCTGCGTGGTTGCGCCGGCGGCCTGGAGTGTGGTGGCTCCCTTCGCGCGAACTGGCCCTGACATTACCATAGGCAAGGCCACGGTGTCGGGGAGCAAGGTCACGATGGATGCGCCCAAGCTGTCCGGGTTCAAGAAGGACAACAAGGCCTATAACCTGACCGCGGACAGTGCGACGCAGGATCTGAAAGCGCCGAGCATCGTCGAACTGAACAATCTGAACGGCCGCATGCAGCAGACCAACGACAGTTTTGCGCGCGTTACGGCCGACTGGGGGCGTTTCGATCAGGGAACGAACAGGCTCGACCTGAAGGGGACAGTGCGTGTCCGCACCGACGAAGGTTACGAGATCGATCTTGATTCAGCCCTTGTGGACATGAAGTCCGGCGACATGAAATCTCTGGAACCTGTCATTGTTCGCAGCGCGTCCGGCTCGGTCAGCGCTGAAACGGTTGAAGTCCTGGAGAACGGCAAGCATATCATCTTCGAGGGCAGGGTTCGATCAACCTTCATCCAGACCGGGCCGGAGGATGGACAGATCAGGAAAACGACGACGCAATGATCCGAATGATCCTGACTATGTTCTTGCTTGTGACAGCATGCGTTGCGGTCACTCCGGCACTGGCCCAGGGCGCACAGGGGCGTGCCAATCCCTTCGGCGGCTTTGGCGGTAACTCCAAGGATCCGATCCGGATCGACGCGGAGAAGCTTGAAGTTTTCGACGGGGACAAGGAGCAACGTGCGGTCTACAGCGGCGACGTCATCGCTGTGCGTGGCGCTACGACGACGCGGTCCTCGCGGATGATCATTTACATCGACAACAACAAGAACAAACAGGGTGGTGCCGGGGCGGTTCGAAGTCAGGGCCAGACACCCTCGCAGGATGGGGCTCTGAAGCGGATCGAGTTCAAGGGACCGGTCAGTGTTGTCAACGGCACGCAGACGGCCACGGCCAACGAGATGATCTACGATGCGGTCGCGAAAGTCGTCACGCTCAAGGGTAACGCGGTGGTGGCGGATGGGCCGAATATCCAGCGCGGCGAGCTGATGACCTATAGCACCGAGGCTGGTACGGCTGTGATCACCAATCCCGGCGGAAGGGTGCAGGGCATCTTCACCCCCGGTAGCGATCCACAATCGCAGACACCCGGCCAGCCGCAAGGTCAACAGCGGCGTCCCGCCGCCAACGCGCCGCGATAGCTTGGCCATGAAAAAGATTGTGTCGATCATACCAGACGCAAAGCCACGCCGGCACCGGTGGCAGATGAGCCGCCTTTGAGCTTCGCTTTCTGGAAACGCCGTCCGGCCAAACCTGTTGCTCCTCCGCTCCCGATTGCGGGATCGCTTGAGGAACTGGAAGCCTTGCTGCACGGCGCAAACGCGGCACCACGCCAGCCGACGGGCGACGGCCTGCTGACCGCTTTCGGCCTGCAGAAGAGCTTCCGTGGCCGCCGCGTTGTCGATGGCGTCAGCCTCAATGTCCGCAAGGGCGAGGCGGTTGGCCTGCTTGGCCCCAACGGCGCGGGCAAGACCAC
>JBOFUS010000613.1:0-2926 GCA_051652685.1 Beijerinckiaceae bacterium | reverse complement strand
CCCAGCGAAATCCGGTGCAGGTCGATGCCCATGATCAGCATGACAACAAAGGTGATGGCCAGCACCAGCGGCACAGAGAAGGCAACCACGATGCCTGTGCGCCAGCCGAGCGAGAGGAAACTGACCGCGAGCACGATGGCAAGCGCCTCCGCGAAGGTGATGAGGAACTGGCTGACAGCTTTCTCGACCACCTTCGGCTGATCGGCGACATGGGCCACCTCGACGCCGATGGGCTGCTCCGATTCAAAGCGGCCGACCACCTTGTCAATGGCTTCGCCCAGCGTCACGACGTTCGCGCCGCGCTGCATGACGACGCCGACGGCAACGGCGGGCTTGCCGCCCTGACGCACCAGAAACCGCGCCGGATCCTCGAAGCCGCGCGTGATCGTGGCCACGTCTCCCAGCCTGAACGTGCGACCGCCGGATTCGATGGGGGTCTCGGCCACCGCGCGCACACCGTCCAGCGCGCCGGTGACCCGCAGCGCGACCCGCTGTGCGCCGGTCTCCACCACGCCCGAAGGTGTCACAGCATTCTGTCGGGAGAGGGAATCGAACAGCGCCTGCGCCGGGATGCCGAGGGTCGCGAGCTTGGCGTGGCTGAATTCGACGAAGATTCGCTCGTCCTGCGCGCCGTAGAGATTGACCTTGACGACGTTTTGCACCCGCAGAAGCTCGGACTTCAGGCTCTCGGCGATCCGCTTCAGCTGCGCGAAATCCGCGCCGTCCGCCTGCACCATGTAGAGAAGGCTGTCCACGTCGCCGAACTCGTCGTTGACGTTGGGTCCGATGACGCCGGCCGGAAGCTCGGCCCGGATGTCATTCATCTTCTTGCGGATCTGGTAGAACATCTCCGGCATCACGTGCGAACGTGTGTTGTCGCGGAAGACGACCTGCGCCGCCATGAAGCCGGGCTTGGTGTAGGTCTGCACCCGCTCGAAATTCGGCAGTTCCTGCAATTTCTTCTCAATGCGGTCGGAAACCTGCGCCTGCATTTCCTGCGTTGCGGCACCTGGCCAGATCGCGGTCACATTCGCGACCTTGATGGTGAAGTTCGGGTCCTCTGCGCGGCCAAGCTGGCGATAAGCGCCAAAGCCGGCCACACCGAGCATGATCATCAGGAACAGGATCAGCGGTCGATGCGCGACAGCCCAGGCGGAAAGGTTGAAGCGGCTCATGGCTTGCCTCACTCGCTTCCGGGCGCGAGACGCACCCGCTGGCCGAGATCAAGTTTCTGCACGCCCAGCGTCACGACCATGTCGCCGGCGGCAAGGCCGGCACCGATCAGCACATCGCGTGTCTCGTAGGCGAGCACCTGCACCTGCTTCAGCGACAGCGAGCCATCCTTCGGATCGACCACGTAAAGCTGTGGCCCCTGTCCCTGGTTGAACAGGGCGGAAAGCGGCAACCGTGCGATCTGCTCCTGCTCGGTACCGTTGATGGTGACGGTCGCCGTCAGGCCGAATTCGAGATCGGCCGGCCCGTTCTCGATGGTGAATCGCGCCTGATAGGTGCGCGTGGCCGGATCTGCGGAGGGTGACAGCTCACGCAGCTTCGCGGCGTAAGCCTTGCCGGGCTCGGACCAGAGCGAAACCGACGCCTTGCCGGTGCGTGCCCTGTCGATCATCGCTTCGGGAATCGCGACCACCGCCTCGCGGGCATCGAGTGTCGCCAGCCGCATGGCGATCTGGCCTTGCGCGAGCACCTGGCCGGGCTCGATCATCGTCGCGGTCATCACGCCATCGGCCCCTGCGCGCAGCACGGCATAGTCGAGGCTGTTGCGGGCGAGGCTGAGCGTGCGCTCGGCGCGGTTGAGGCGTCCCTTCGCCTCCTCCACCGCCACGCGCTGGCGATCAAAGGCGGAGGCCGTGCTCCAGCCTTCGCGGCGCAGCGTCACCACGCGGCGCTCTTCCGCGTCAGCCTGGGCAAGGGACGCCGTCGCGGCGCGCACCTCGGCGTCTGCCTGTTCCATCTGCAGGCGCAGGTCGGTCTCGTCGAGGCGGGCAAGCGGCTGGCCTGTCTTGACGCTCTCGCCCACCTGAATCAGCCGCTCAGCCACCTTGCCGCCGACGCGGAAGGCAAGGTCGCTCTCGGTGCGCGGCCGCACCGTGCCGACGAAGCTGCGGCTCGGCGTGCGCGGTTCGAAGGCAACGGATTTCGCCACAACAGCGCGAAGCTGCGGTGGGACTTCCGTCTTGCTCTTGGTATCGGTGCAGGCGGAGAGCGCCAGCAGGGAGATGCCCAGCACCAAGAGCGACGACGTCCTGCGAGCGATCATGTCCGGCTCCTGTTCAGACTTTGAGGGCATCGACGACGAAACCCGTGATGCGCTCCGCCTGATCCGGACCGCCCATGTCATGTTTCAGACACTCGGCGATCATCATGGGATGCAGGATCGAGCAGCAGCATTGCTTGATGGTGAGGGCTGCCGACTGCAGATCAGCGACGGGCCTGAACTCGCCGCTTGCGATGCCCTCGGCGATAAGCCCGGCGATGGTTTCCACGACGAAGGTGAGGTGGCGCTGGACGGATTCCCAGTTCTCCTCCATGGCGACGGCGACCATCTCGTGCATGCGGCGTTCACCGGTGTAACGCCCGCTGTTGAAGCTGTGGGTTGCCATCAGCAGGCCCTTCAGCCGCTCGGCCACTGTTCCCGGGCGCGCCGAAACCTCGCGCATCATCGCGTGGCACTCGTCGAGCATGCGGTTGCAGATGGCCTCGTTGATCGCGGATTTCGACGGAAAGAAGCGGTAGATGTTGGCGCTCGACATGCCGAGCTCGTCGGCAATGTCAGCCACCGCCGTCTTGCCATAGCCGACGCGGCGAAAGTGCTCTTCGGCCACCGCAAGGATGCGCGTGACGGTTTCTTCCGGAGTGAGGCGCTGGCGGATGTTCATCGGCGAACTTCACTGACGAGTTAAGAGTGATA
>JBOFUS010000612.1:0-1533 GCA_051652685.1 Beijerinckiaceae bacterium | reverse complement strand
CTGCGGCGTGATCTCGACGACGAAGAGGCCGGACAGCGGCGTTTCCGTCAGGCGCATGGTGCTAACATCATGGCGCTAGAAGACCGTCAGATGCGGCACGGCGACAACGAATTTGCCACCCCAGTCGCGGATGCCGGCCATCTGCAAGGTGATCTCGTCCTTCAGATTCCAGGGCAGGATCAGCAGATAGTCCGGTCTGGCTTCAAAAACATGCTCCGGGGAACGGACCGGGACATGGCTGCCGGGGAGCAGCGTACCCTGCTTGTGAGGGTTGAGATCCACCGCGAAATCGATGCGGTCCGCGCCGATGCGGCAATAGTTGAGCAGTGTGTTGCCCTTCGCCGCTGCACCATAGACCGCCACACGCTTGCCATCGCGGCGCGCGCCTTCAAGGAAGGCGAGGAGGTCATCGCGCAAGCGCCGGGCTTTTGCGTCAAAGCCGAGATAGGCGTCATCACGGTCGAGGCCTCCTGTCGCCTCATCGGCTCTGACTTTCGCGAGACCCTTGCCTTCCCGCCGAACGTCAGCATCGGCCCGGCAGGCCCAGACCCGGAGGCTCCCACCGTGGGTCGGCAACTCCTCCACATCGAAAACCCGCAGGCCGTTGGCGGCAAAGATGCGCTCCACCGCGAGCAGCGATAGATACGAATAATGTTCGTGGTAGATCGTGTCGAACTGCACGCCTTCGAGCATCCTCAAGAGATGCGGAAACTCGACGCTCATGACGCCTTCAGGCTTGAGCAGGCGCGCAAAGCCCGCCGTGAAATCATTGATGTCGGGCACATGCGCCAGCACGTTGTTGGCGCACATCAAATCGGCAGAATGACCGGACGCTGCCAGACGATCAGCTGTCGCAAGACCGAAGAAAGCGACCTCGGTCGGCACGCCTGCCTTCACCGCCACCTCGGCCACATTGGCGGCTGGCTCGACGCCGAGTGCCGGCACGCCACGCCTGATAAAATACTGGAGCAGATAGCCATCGTTGCTGGCAATCTCGACGACCTTGCTGGCGGCGGACAAGCCGAAGCGCGCTATCGCCGTGTCGGCGTAACGCTCGCAATGTTTCAGCCAGCTGGCAGAAAAAGATGAGAAATAGGCGTAGTGACCAAAGATATGGTCAGGCGTCGAAACGTCCTCCACCTGCACCAGCCGGCAAGCCGTGCAGACACGGGCATGCAGGGGAAAGCCCTGTTCTCGCGCGGCCGCTGCAGCGTCGGGAAGGTAGGAGTTGGCAAGCGGCGTTACGCCCAGATCGACAAGCGTGAGCGAAAGCGGCGCCCGGCAAAAGCGGCAGACATGAAGGCTGGTGGTCAAGTCCCCTCCACCAGACGCTCATAGGCGGCAATCTGGGCTCTTGTGAAGGCAAGCATGTCACGCCCCTCCTGCCAGGCCGCGTACCATTCCGCTGTCCAGCGCACCGTGTCGGCGATGCCAAGCCTCGGCCGCCAATCAAGCGCGCGCCGGGCCAGCGTCGTGTCGAGCGTGAGCACAGCCGCCTCCGCCGGGTGCATGCCGGGTGCCTGGCTCCAGAGG
>JBOFUS010000611.1:0-1337 GCA_051652685.1 Beijerinckiaceae bacterium | reverse complement strand
ATGAAGGTCTCATCCTCCGTTGGACGGTAGCTCTCCATGACAATGATATCTCCCCCGATCATGCCAAACTCCCGAATCCATCTGCTCCCCGTGGGCGTCGCTATACGCCGAAGCGCGATGGGCCTCAACGCCTCCGGATAGCGGTTTCAATAATTTAAACGTGACGACAGGATGAAGTATTCCGCCCGGACGGCGCTACCTGTCCGAAAGCATGATGTCGGCAAGGCGTTGTTCAAGTTCGAAAGCGACCCGGCCGACATAATGGTTCTGGTCGTAGAAGTTGGAACGGGTGGTGGTTGTTGTATCGGGAACCAGCGCATCGACAACAACGCCGCCGCTGAAGCGCTTCAGAGCATCGGCGACCTGCGCCTTGCACCGCGCCAGCGCCTCATAACCCGGCCGCGAAACTGCGCCTTCCGGGCTGAGATAAACGGGAGGATGCAGCACGATGAGCCGGACACCCGGAGGAATCCGGTCAATGATCGCGTTCAACACGCCGAGCGCCGCATGGCTTTGCGACGGCTTGTGCGTGACATCCGCACCCTCAAGCTGCTGTTCGCCGGCGCGCTGGGGGCCATCGCGCAGGCGCTCGAAGTCCCAGAAGCCGTCCGGCCGGTACTCCGCTGTCCGTGGACCAGCGCCGAGGATGCGCCTCGGTAGCGCTTCCACACTGTCAAAACGGAACAGGCCCGCCGCGAACGCCCTGTTGCTCTCGCCATAAAGCCAGAAGGGAAAGGGATTGAGAGGCTTGAAATCGTCAGCTGTGGAACACCACTGCGAATCGAGCCCAAGAACAAGCGTCTTCAGCGTGGTACCCCTGTCCGCCAGAAGGCGATCCACGACCGCCTTCTGCTCGACAGGGCCGGTGCCGGGGATGCTCAGCTGCACGACGGTCTGCCCCGTCAGCGCCTGAAGCCGCTGCGGGCTGAGCAGCTGGATGGTCGAGTTGCCGACAATCGCCGCATCAAACGGGCTATGCCGGATGCGGCTGGCGTTCGCCATGCGCGGGGCGGTCGCCGCCGGAACCGGATCGGAAACAGGCGCGAAACGCCCGGTGGCGAAGGGATCGAACGCAAGAAGCAGGACAAGCAGAAGCAGGGCACAACCACAGGCGAGAGCCGCAAATGCCGCAATGAAACGCTTTCCGGCTGTCATGTCAGAACTGCATGTCAGAACTGGAAATAGATGAACTCGTAATTCGCGTCGTCGCCGATCTTCAGCAGCACGAACACGAAGACGATTGCGAAGATCGCCGCCGCCCAGCGGGTGAGCGGCACTTTCTGCACCAGCTGCCAGCTGGTGGGGCCAACCATGGCAAAGAGGCCCGCGACCGCGAG
>JBOFUS010000610.1:0-1048 GCA_051652685.1 Beijerinckiaceae bacterium | reverse complement strand
ATTCTGATGTCTGACGGCGAACTCGATCCCCTCATGGTGAGCTTGTCGAACCACGACAAACTCAGGGTGAAGGCTGAAGAAGGAAAGCCGGTCTTTCGGGACATTTTCTGAGCACAGAAAAAACCGCAATGCCCCTCGGAAGCTCGGTGCCAAAGCGGCAAATCCGAAGCAGAAGAACGTCTGGAGCGGGAGAAGGGAATCGAACCCTCGACATGCAGCTTGGGAAGCTGCCGTTCTACCACTGAACTACTCCCGCATCGCGAAATGCTTACCGCGACACACCCGCTTCTGGCAACCGGGACAGATGTTCCGCATCGGCTGTCAGGCGTCACCGCGCCGTCATGTGGCTGTCGTCGCTTCGACACCGGCAAGGCGCAGTTCCTTCGGGCTTTTCCAGAGGAACGATCATGAACCCCAGACTGCTTCTTGCCGCCAGCGTCACGGCCCTTCTCGCCGCCGGTGCAACAGCCCGCGCCGACCAGGCCTTTACCGCCACGCTCGCCGGACATTCGATCCTGAAGGCGGAGAGCTACATCGCTGCTCCCGCCGACGCGCCGGACGATCTCAAGGTCTCGGGCAAGTTCACAGCAGGCAAGCGCGTTGATGCGGTCGGCACGGTGATGGGCCGCTCGTCCGGCCGCCCGACCGGCGTCAGCGTCCCCATGCGCGGCCAGCCGCTGCAGGGTTTCTCCGGCATCAAGGCGATTGGCGACGGGACGTTCCTCGCGCTCTCCGACAACGGCTTCGGCTCGAAAGCCAACTCGCCCGACGCTATGTTGATGTTCCATCGCCTGCGGCCGAACTTCGCCACCGGCGAGACAACCATTCCGCAGACGGTATTCCTGCATGATCCCGACAAGAAAGTGCCGTTCCGCATCGCCAATGAGGGCACCGCGAAGCGCTACCTGACGGGTTCGGACTTCGACATGGAATCGATCCAGCCGATCGGTACCAAGCGCTGGTTCGGTGACGAGTTCGGCCCCTATCTGATCCGCACGGACGCGGATGGCAAGGTCGAGGCCGTGTTCGAGACGATGCTGGACGGCAA
>JBOFUS010000609.1:0-1794 GCA_051652685.1 Beijerinckiaceae bacterium | reverse complement strand
GTGATGGTGTGGACGGCGCCCTGAGCGGCATCTGATCCACGCGTGGATTGTGCCAAGGTTGGTTGTCGTCAAACAACGTCAACCGAAGGAGCGCCGTCCATGGGCAAGTTAGCAACTGATCTTTCATCTGTCACCACTGTCGGGCTGGATATCGCCAAGCATGTGTTTCAAGTCCACGCCATCGACGCGGCGGGGCGCGTGCTGGCGGCGAAGGCCATCAAGCGCAAGGATGTGCTGGCGTTCTTTGCCTCGCTTCCGCCCTGCCTGGTGGGGCTGGAGGCCTGTGGCACCTCGCATCACTGGGGCCGCGAGCTGATGGCGCTGGGCCATGAGGTGCGGCTGATGCCGCCGGCCTATGTCAAAGCCTACGTGCGCCGCCAGAAGAACGATGCCGCCGATGCGGCCGCCATCTGCGAGGCGGTGACGCGGCCTTCGATGCGCTTTGTCAAGGTACGCTCCATCGCCAATCAATCCGTGCTGATGCGCCACAAGGTGCGCGAGATGCTGGTGGGCCAGCGCACGCAACTGCTCAATGGCCTGCGGGGTCATCTGGCGGAACTGGGTATCATTGCAGCACAGGGACCTAACAAGGCGCGCGCGCTGGGGGAGGCCATCAGCGACGGCGAGATCATCCAGGGCATGCCCGACATTCCGCCTTGCGTGCGCGAGGCACTTGCACCTCTCGCCCACCAGATCACGGTGCTTGATACCGCCATCGCCACGCTCGACGGGGAGATCAGGGCGCTGGCCAAGGCCGATCCGGTCGCGGCGCGCCTGATGAGCATCCCCGGCATCGGCCCCGTCATCGCCTCGGCCATCACGGCCACCGTGCAGGACCCTTCCGCCTTCTCCGGCCCGCGCGAGTTCGCCGCCTTCCTCGGGCTGACACCGCGCCAGAGTTCGTCGGGCGGCAAGGAGCGGCTGGGCCGCATCTCCAAGATGGGCAACGGCTACCTGCGCAAGCTGCTCGTCGTGGGAGCCCATGCCGTGCTCTACCACCGGGCAAGGCATGATGACCCGTTGCGGGCCTGGGCGAAAAAGCTCATCGCAACCAAGCCCTTCAAGCTCGTTGCCGTGGCGCTGGCCAACAAGCTGGCCCGCCTCGTCTTCGCCCTGATGAAACAGGGCACGCGCTACAGGGCGGCGTCTGCGGTAGCAACCGTGCCGGCCAGCGCCGCGTGAGGACGCAGACAACAAGATTGCTGCCGGGAAGGCGCTGCAACGACCATTGCGCTTTATCCCCCAGTCCGAATCGAGGGTGACCACCAGGTGATGCAAGGCAACCGACAACGCTCCTCCAAGCCCGCTGTAATGTCTGCTCAAACAAGAGCGATACGGTGATCGGGGCCAGGGGAGCCGCGGACAACCATCAGGGCCAGAGGAGAAAATCCTCGCACATAGGCCGAAGACATGACCGCACCCGAGAGCCCGGCATAAACCTCAGAAGCAACCTTGACCGACGGGCGCCGTCCAGACATGACGTTATGCGCTGGATTCCGGGTTTCTTGCGCCGCAAGCGGCTCCAGAACCCGGAAACGCGCTCGATCCTGCAGGATCTACCGGCTGAATCAGATGGGAGCAAACATGTGTGAATATTGTAGGGCTTGACCCGACCATGACGGCGGGGGAATGATGCACCCGCACACCACCCTCACCCCGCCTTCTTCTCCACCGGCGTGATCTTCAATGATGTCACCTTGTTCCGGCTCCGGCGCATCACCTCGAAGCGGAAGTTGTGGAAGGTGAAGGCCTGGCCGGCGTCGGGGATGAGCTGGGCTTCGTGGATGACGAGGC
>JBOFUS010000608.1:0-2505 GCA_051652685.1 Beijerinckiaceae bacterium | reverse complement strand
CGCCGCGCGGCTTCGAGCGCCAGCGCGCCCGTACCGCAGCCGGCATCATAGAGCTTCCGGCCGGCGAGATCGTCGGGCAGGAACGAGAGAAGTGTCGCGCGCATCTCGTCGCGGCCGGCGCGCACTGTGGCGCGCACGCGGCTCACCTTCTCGGTGGACGTCAGCGCCTCCCAGGCCTTGACCGCCGTCCGATCAAAATAGGCCTCGAGCTCGCCGCGCCGCTGGTTGTAGGTGACGTCGGCCATCAGTCGAACCCCAGAAGATCAAAGATATCGCGGTCTTTCAGTGACTTGGCCTCGCAGGGCGGACCGCCGGCCAGCAGGATGGCGGCGAGGCGCAGATATTCCTTCTGCGCGATCTCGACATCCGGCGAGTGGTCCATCTCGAACAGCGTCTGCTTCTTTAGCCGGCTGCGGCGGATCACATCGAGATCGGGGATGCGGCCCAGCGTCTTCACGCCGGTCTTCGCATTGAACCGGTCGATCTGGTCAGTGTCGGCGCTGCGGTTGGCGATGCAGCCGGCGATGCGCACCTCGTAGTTCTTCGACTTGGCCTGGATGGCCGCCACGATGCGGTTCATGGCAAAGATCGAATCGAAGTCGTTCGCCGTCACGATGACCGCGCGCTCGGCGTGTTGAAGCGGTGCTGCGAAACCGCCGCAGACCACATCGCCCAGCACGTCGAAAATCACGATGTCGGTGTCATCCAGCAGGTGATGCTCCTTGAGCAGCTTCACCGTCTGGCCGACCACGTAGCCGCCGCAGCCAGTGCCGGCCGGCGGTCCGCCCGCCTCCACGCACATCACGCCGTTGTAGCCCTCGAAGACGAAATCCTCGCGGCGCAGTTCCTCCGTATGGAAGTTCACGCCTTCCAGCACATCGATCACCGTCGGAATCAGGCTTTTCGTCAGCGTGAAGGTGCTGTCGTGCTTCGGGTCGCAACCGATCTGCAGCACGCGCTTGCCGAGCTTGGAGAAAGCGACCGACAGGTTGGACGAAGTCGTGCTCTTGCCGATGCCACCCTTGCCATAGACGGCGATAACCTTGGCCGTGCCCATGTCGGCCGCCATGTCCATATGCACCTGCACGGAGCCGTCCCCGTCGCCCTTTCGCGGCACCGGCTTGCGGATGGGCAGTTCGATGGTCGCACTCATGCGGCTCTCCCGGGCGAAACGCCCTCCAGCCGGTCCTCGAGATCCTCCGACGCCTGTCTCAGCGCCGCGAGTGTCTCCGGATCGGGGTTCCAGTAGTTGCGGGCCTGCGCCTCGATCAGCCGGTTGGCCAATCGGACAGAGGCAGTGGAATTCAGTGCTGCCAGCCGCTCGCGCATGGCGGGATCGAGCATGTAGGTCTCGGTCAGGTGCTGGTAGACCCACGGATCGACCTGCCCCGTGGTGGCAGACCAGCCCATGGTGTTGGTCACATGCGCCTCGATGTGGCGCACGCCCTCGTGGCCGTGCTTCAGCAGGCCCTCGTACCATTTGGGGTTCAGCATCCGCGTGCGGGTTTCAAGCGCCACCTGCTCGGAAAGTGTGCGCACTTGACCCTGTCCCCGCGTCTGGTCGCCGATATAGACCGGTGCCGTCTCGCCCCTCGCCTTGGTGATGGCGCGGCTCACGCCGCCCAGCGTGTCAAAATACTGATCGACCGAGGTGACGCCGAGCTCGACAGATTCGAGGTTCTGGTAAGCCAGCTCCACATGGGCGAGCACGCTCTGCAGCAGCTTGGGCTGCTTTTCGGCGAGCCCCTTGCGGCCATAGGCGAAGCACTTGCGGCTCTCATAGGTCTCGGCAATTTCGTCTCCATCGTCCCAGCGGCCGTTGTCGATGAGGTGGTTGACGTTGGCGCCATAGGTGCCGTCGGCGTTGGAAAAGACGCGCAGCGACGCCTGCTCCAGATCGCCGCCATGCTTCGCCATGTGTTCGAGCGCGTGCTTGCGGATGAAGTTCTCGCTTGTGGGCTCGTTGGCCGAAGCCGCAAGGAAGGCGGCCTCTGCCAGCAGCTTGATCTGCAGCGGCAGAAGATCGCGGAAGATGCCCGACAGCGTCATCACCACATCGATGCGCGGCCGGCCAAGATCGGCGAGCGGTACGAGGTCTGCGCCCGCAAGACGTCCGTAGGCATCAAAGCGTGGCGTCGCCCCCATAAGGGCCAGAGCCTGCGCGATGGGGCCACCCTCGGTCTTGAGGTTGTCGGTGCCCCACAGCACGAGCGCGATCGACTCCGGCATGCGGTTGCCATCGGCCATGTGGCGGACCAGCAGCCGCTCGGCCTGCGCGCGACCGTCCTTGACGGCAAAGGCGGATGGCATGCGGAACGGATCGAAGCCGTGGAGGTTGCGCCCCGTCGGCAGCACGGCCGGCGTTCTGATGACATCGCCGCCAGGTGCGGGGCGGATGAAGCGTCCGTCCAGCGCGCGGACGAGGCCTTCCATCTCATGGTCGCCCATGAGCAGGCGGTCGGCCTCGGCAATGGTCTTGAGCGCCGGCAGCAGGTTGTCGTTGGC
>JBOFUS010000607.1:0-2510 GCA_051652685.1 Beijerinckiaceae bacterium | reverse complement strand
GTGGCGCTGGCCGAGACGCGCCTTCTGGAAGGCGTCGCGACGCTTGGCGTTGTTTCGCAGGACGCGTTCTTCCCGATCGCGCCCATGGCAGAGATCGGCGAGGGATGACGCTCCTTTCTGCTCTGCCTGCACGCTTCTCCGTTGCGGATTTCGAGGCGCGCGCCCGGGCACGGCTTGCCGTATCGCCCCATGATCTGCCGGAGTCGGAAGGGTGGAGCGACTATGCCGTCGCCGGTCTGCATCCAGGTCCGGTGGCGCTGGCCGAGGCGACGCCGGCCGCCGTTCTCGTTCCCATCATCGCGCGAAGAGATGGCGCGACGGTCCTGTTCACTGTCCGCAGCGCGCGCATGAAGAAGCACAGCGGCCAGATCGCGTTTCCCGGCGGCAAGATCGACGCCGTCGACGCCGATGCGCGCGCGGCTGCTCTTCGGGAGGCAGAGGAGGAAGTCGGCCTTGCCGGCCGCCATGTCACGCCGCTGGGTTTTCTCGGTCCTTATGTCACGGGAACGGGCTTCCGGATCACGCCGCTTGTGGCGCTCGTCGATCCCGCTGCCGCCATCGCGGTCAATCCTGACGAGGTGGCGGAAATCTTCGAGACGCCGCTGGCTTTCCTGATGGATCCCGCCAACCATGCGCTCCATACCGGCGAATTTCAGGGTGCGACGCGGAGCTACTTTGCGATGCCCCATGGGGATCGCTATATCTGGGGTGCGACGGCGGGGATGCTCCGGATGCTGTGGCGGAGGCTCTATGCTGAGGATCATCGCTGAGGGTGCCGCCCTTTTTCTTCTGCCCTTCATGCTGTTTGCGATTTATCTGGCTTTCATCGGACAGAACCCGCTCCGGCCAGATGTCTGGTCGCGCAAGGCGCTGTCATCGCTGACGCTCTCGGCGCTCGGCCTTTGCATCGTGGCCATGGTCGTGATCGGCTTTACGGGTGCTCAGCATGGCGGGGCCTACGTACCGAGCCATGTCGACAAGGACGGGCGCTTTGTCCCAGGCCAGTTCCGCAACTGAGGCGCTGCTCGCACGTCCGGCCGTGCAGCGCCTGCTGGCGCTGCTGTCGGCGGAGGGCGAGGAGGCGCGGCTGGTCGGCGGCGCGGTGCGCGACGCGCTGATGGGCCGCGCGCCGGGCGATATCGATATTGCGACGACGCTTCAGCCCGAGGGTGTCATGCGCCGCGCGCATGCGGCGGGCATCAAGGCCGTACCCACCGGTATCGAGCACGGCACCGTGACGCTGGTGGTCGATGGCGTCCCCTACGAGGTGACAACGCTGCGCCGCGACGTCGAGACCGATGGCCGTCGCGCGGTTGTGGCTTTCACCTGTGATTTCCGCGAGGATGCCTTCCGGCGCGATTTTACGATCAATGCCTTGTCGCTGGACATGGAGGGCCACGTCCATGACTACGCCACCGGCCTCGATGATGTGCGCGAAGGCCGCGTCAGGTTCATGGGCGAAGCCGCGGCGCGCATCCGCGAGGATTACCTGCGAATCCTCCGCTTTTTCCGGTTTCATGCGAGCCGGGGCCGGGGCGTGCCGGATGCCGGGGGGTTGGCGGCGTGCGCAACGCTGAAGGCGGGGATCTCCGGGCTGTCGCGTGAGCGCGTGCGGCAGGAACTGCTGAAACTGCTCATTGCCGAAGGTGCTGTTCCGACGCTGGAAATGATGGAGCAGCATGGCATTCTCGCCGTAGCGCTCCCCGGAGAGGCCGGCTTCCGGCTTGATGCGGTCGCGACCATGGCAGGCCATGACCGCGCGCTGGGCTTGTTTCCCGATGCGGTCGTGCGGCTGGCGGCGCTCATGGCGGAGACTCCGGACCTGCGTCTTTCCAATGCGGAGCGTGACCGTATCGCGTCCGCGATTCGCCATTCCGCAGACGCTCCCGATTCGCGGCGGCTCGTCTATCTCGCCGGCAGCGCAGGCGCAGAGGATGCGACGCGGCTCAAGGCGGCGCTGGCCGGCCTTCCGGCAGACACGCTTCGAAGTCTGATCGAGTCGATTCGCGTGGCAGCGCTGGACCCGCCGGCCAATCCCTTCAGCAGCGCCGAAGTCCTGAAACGCGGGGTTTCGCCCGGCCCGCGCATGGGTCGCGTGCTGAAAGATGCCGAAGCACGCTGGCTTGCAGCGGGGCTGCCGGAAGACATTGAAATCCATGACAGAATGATGACCGAGGCAATTCTCGAAAACCCAGATTGACTCTCGCCCTGCGAGTCCCCACGCTATCAACCGTCTGACGAACGGGGATACCCGATGGCCTGGACCAGCGAGAGAGTACCGAGAGATCTGGCGATTGGCGCGCGGTCGCGCCTCGCGCAGCCGCCCGAGCCTGATGTCGCGATCAGCCAATGGCGGCGCGAGACCTTCACATTGCCTCGCCCGCAGGCGAGGCTAAAGGCACGCGAATATTTCGACCATTTTCCAAAGGCGGCCTACATGTCCGAAGTGGAGAGCTGGCGCGTGGTGGGTGATGACACCATCGAGTTCACCATGCGCCGCCTGATGTCGG
>JBOFUS010000606.1:0-3235 GCA_051652685.1 Beijerinckiaceae bacterium | reverse complement strand
TCGCCCATGCGCGCGATCAGGCGGCCTTCGCCGCCGCCTCGTCATGAAGGCAGCCGGGCGGATCGGTCTGGTCCGCGTAAAACGCCGCGTCGTAGCGGTAGAGCGTCGAGCAATAGGGGCAGATGATTTCGCTGTCCGATCCCATATCGAGATAGACATGCGGATGGTCAAAGGGCGGCTTTGCACCGATGCACATGAATTCCTTCGCGCCAATCCGCACGATCGCGGCACCTGCCTCATTATGAAGATGGGGAATCGCGCCGCCGGCCATCGGGAAGTCCTTTTCGGGAATGCAGCCAACGTCCTAGCGCCACGGCGCATCCGACGGAAGAGCGATTGTGTGCCGCACGGCCCCGCGCTACGGGGACGACCCATGCAGCGCTTCATCCACGATGGTGTCGGGATCGCCTATATCGATATCCCGCCGACGACCGATGACCGTGGTGAGCCGATCCTGCTCATCCATGGCTTTGCGTCCAACCACGCCGTGAACTGGGTGCATACCCATTGGGTTAAGACGCTGGCCCATGCCGGGCGGCGCGTCATCGCATTCGACAACCGCGGGCATGGGCAAAGCGACAAGCCCTATGAGGCGACCGACTATGCAACGGCGCGTATGGCCGGCGACGCGGCAGCCCTGCTGGATCATCTTGGCCTGAAGCACATCGACGTCATGGGCTACTCTATGGGCGCGCGGATCACCGCGTTTCTGGCGCTTGGCCGGCCAGATCTGGTCCGCTCGGCGATCCTCGGTGGGCTTGGCCACCGGTTGATCGAGAGTGCCGGCCTGCCATCCGGCATCGCGGAGGCGCTGGAAGCCGGGAGCCTGGCGGAGGTTGCGGATCCGATGGGCCGGATGTTTCGTGCCTTCGCGGAAGCCACGCACAGCGACCTTCGCGCGCTCGCTGCCTGCATCCGGGGTTCGCGCCAGTCGCTGAAGCCGGCAGGTGCCGCACAGGTCAAGATACCGGTGCTGGTCTGCGTCGGGACGAACGATCCCATCGCCGGCAATGCACAGCTGCTTGCACAGCTGTTTCCCCATGGCGAAGCTTTCGATATCGCCGGACGCGATCACAACCTCGCTGTTGGCGACAAAAGCTACAAGCAGGCGGTTCTCGCGTTTATCGAGCGGCGTCCATGAGCATTCCGCATCTTGAAATAGAGGTTCGCCCCGGCCTGACGCTGCGCGGTGACGTGTTTGGCGAGTCCGGCCTGCCGGTGCTGATGTTGCACGGCGGTGGCCAGACAAGACACAGCTGGCGCAAGACGGCGCTGGCGCTGGCGCGGGACGGTTTCCGCGCGCTGCCGTTTGACCAGCGCGGCCATGGCGACAGCGGTTGGGCGGCGGATCAAGGCTACAGCTTCGTCGATTTCGCGGCCGACGCCGGTGCGCTCGCCAACGAGATCGAGCGCCGCATGGGCGTCAAACCTGCGGTGGTCGGCGCATCGCTCGGCGGGCTTTCGGCGCTGATCGCCACCCATGCACCTGAAGGCAATCCTTTCGCGGCGCTGGTGCTTGTCGACGTGACACCGCGCATGGACCCGAACGGCGTGTCGGCCGTGCAGGGTTTCATGGCCGAAAAGGCGAGGGCGGGTTTTGCCAGCGTGGAGGAGGCAGCCGATGCCATCGCCGCCTATCTGCCGCATCGGCCACGCCCGAAGTCGCTGGCCGGCCTTGCCAAGAACCTGCGGACGGGCGCGGACGGGCGTTTCTACTGGCATTGGGACCCTGCGTTTATCGACGGTCCCCGCCGGATCGAGGGCACCCGCGAGGGCATTGAGCAGCTGGCGATTTTGGCCGCTTCCGCGCTCGCCGTCCCGTCGTTGCTGGTGCGTGGCGGGTCGAGCGAACTCGTACGCGAGGATCAGGCGCGGGAATATCTCGCGCTCGCAAAGGGATCTGAATTCGCCGATGTCGCCGAGGCGCGGCATATGGTGGCAGGCGACAGCAACAGCGCATTCACGGCCGCCGTGCTGGCGTTTCTGAAGCGAAAGCTGGGGGCGGGCAGCGGTTAGTCTGCGGCAGCCTCGAAGGACCGACAGCGCTGCCGCAACCCGCTTGCCGACCGTGCGATTTCCAGCCACATCTCGCGTTGCAACCAAACTCCCGGAACCATGCAGGAAACGCCCACCCAGCTGCCCGATCTTGACGCCAAGCGGCATAGCCATGGCGCGCAGCTGCTCGCGCGGCTCCGGACGTATTTCCTGACCGGTGTGGTGCTCGCCGGGCCGCTGGCCATTACGATTTATCTCACCTGGTGGTTCGTGGCCTCGGTCGATGGCTGGGTGAAGCCAATCATCCCGGCGATCTATCTGCCGGAAACCTATCTGCCCTTCGCTATTCCCGGCTTCGGGCTGATCGTCGCGATCTTTCTGCTGACGACGCTGGGCTTCCTCACCGCGAACCTTGTCGGGCGCAGCCTGCTTGCCTGGGGAGAACGCCTGCTGGACCGGATGCCGGTGGTGCGCGGGCTCTATAAGAGCATCAAGCAGATTTTCGAGACGATCTTCGCCAAGAGCGGCACCTCGTTCAAGAAGGTCGGGCTCGTGGAATACCCCGCGAAAGGTATGTGGTCGCTGGTTTTCATTTCATCTGAACCGGCGGCGATCCTTGATGCAGCGCTGCCCGAAAAGCGCGAATACGTCGGCGTCTTCCTGCCCTGCGCGCCCAACCCGACCACCGGCTTCTTTTTCTACCTGCCCAAGGGCGACGTGATCGAGCTTTCGATTACTACTGATGAAGCGGCAAAGCTGGTGATGTCGGCCGGGCTGATCCAGCCGGAAATGGCTGAAAAACTGAAGGCGGCCTGAGGCGTATCCCTTCTCCCCTTGCGGGAGAAGGTGGCAGGCGGAGCCTGACGGATGAGGGGTTGCGCAGGGCACCCGGCAACGTCGGTGCAGCCGCGGTGTTGCAGGATCGCTCATGCGATACCCCTCATCCGACCTTCGCAAAGGCGAAGGCCACCTTCTCCCGCAAGGGGAGAAGGAGCGCACGCTATCCCGCCCGCAGCAGCTTCACCGCCTCATCGCGTTCGAAGAGATAAAGCAATAATCTCAGTGCTTTGCCGCGTTCCGTTGATAGCTCCGGATCGCGGCTGAAGTGCAGCAGCGCATCATCGCGCGCAACCGGGATCAGATCGCCGTGGATCGCCACATCGGCCAGCCGGAAGCCCGGCGCGCCGCTCTGCTTTGAGCCCAGTACATCTCCTTCGCCGCGCAGTTTCAGGTCCTTTTC
>JBOFUS010000605.1:0-21668 GCA_051652685.1 Beijerinckiaceae bacterium | reverse complement strand
CCGTCGAGCGACTGCGCGGAAGACCCGGCAGCATCGACGACATCAACGACCGTCGTGATGAAATGGTTGAGTTCGGTGACGCCGCTCGCCGCCATCCCGGAAGAGCGCGCGATCTCTTCGGCTGTGGAGGTCTGCTCCTCCATTGCCGCTGCGATGGCACCGACGGCTGCCGACATCTGCGCAAGATTGTCGATCATGCTGTTCACACCGCTTACCGTGGAGGCGACGAAAGCCTTCATGCCGTCAATCTGGCCGGCAATCTCGTTGGTCGCCTGCGCGGTCTGGTTGGCGAGTGCTTTCACCTCGGACGCAACCACGGCAAAGCCACGCCCCGATTCGCCCGCACGTGCCGCTTCGATGGTGGCGTTCAGCGCCAGCAGGTTGGTCTGGCTGGCGATGGTGCGGATCACATCGATGATGGAGCCGATCTGGCCGGCGGCGGAATCGAGCTGACGGGCATTGGCGCTCGATTCGTCCGAAAGTGCTGTGGACGAGGATATAAATGACGACACGACGTTGATCTGGGCCGCGACCTCCTTGACCGAAACCAGCATCTGCGTGGTCGCCGAGGCGATCTGCTGGGCCACCAGCGAACTTTCTTCTGCTGAGCGCGCCGCGGCTTGCGTCTGCTGCGAGGCGTCGGAAGACAGCGCGGTCAGGTGTGAGGACGCTTCCGTCAGCATGCCCGATCCGCTGGCGAGATTTCCGCCAAGCTCGCCAATCCGGGCGCGGAAGCTGGCGACCGCGACCTCGATGCGGGCCACACGCGCCCGCTCGGCGAGGCGCGCGCCATCCTGCTCGCTTTCTTTCAAACGCCTCGCCTGATCGCTGAAGGCTGCCAGCGCCTTGCTGATCACCCCGATCTCGTCGCCACGCCTGATGTCGGCAGGCGCAATTTCTGCGCGTCCGTCAGCCAGTCGACCGACAGCCATTGCGATGCGATGCATTGGCGTCGTCACCTGTGTGCGCATGAAGATCAGCAGTCCGCCGAACATCAGGACCAGCGCCGCCACAGCACCGAAGGAGACGTATCTCATAAGCAGGGAAAGCTGGTCAGCCTTTTGCGACAGCGCCGCAACTTCCGTGGCGATGCTCTCGCCGACATTGTCCTGGATCGTCGCCAGCGCATCGAAGGATTTCTCGAACTCGGGAAGTCGGGCATGGACCTGCTCGGGCGTTGCGGTCATGGCGAACTCCGCAGACTTGCGGGCGAGAGACACGTATCCAAGCAGTGGGCCATCAATCGTCGAGAGCGAGGCGCGCACTTTCTCGGGCAGATCGAAGCCCTTGAGCTCGCCCAGCCGCTTCTTCAACGCAGCTTCCTGTTTTTCGAGATCCGCCATCGCGTCAGCGGCCCCCTCGCGGTGCGTGGCTGCCGCATAAAGCACGCGATAGACCGCTCCTTTGAGTCCGTCATGGTGCATATCGACCAGAGCCTGGACTCGTCCGGCATGTGCCATGTTCTCAGCACGGTGCAGAATTCGGTCGTATTCATTCTCGACAACAATGTTTGCACCCAACCCAAGAAGAGCGAGAAGGGCAAACGCGGCATTTATTGCAATAATGCGGACAGAAAGAGGGATTTTCATCTACTCATCATCCTTTCTTAAAAGAAAATCATTTCGAAAACTCATACTGCAAGACATTAATTAAAATGAATTAAACGGCTAAAATGCAATCTAGATTGGAATTTTTTGAATACTGCCGGACTAACTGCATACTGCTATATTGCAAAACAACAGCTTGAGGCATCAGAATGACCTCCCAATATGGATTTTTGCAATTGACCCGTGTCCTTGAGATGACCGAGCAGTTGTGCACCATCGGCGTCCGCGCGAGGTCGCAGAACAGATTGCCCGCAGGTCCCCAAAGCAGCAGATAAGGCTTAGCCTGGCGGAATGTCCTCAAGGAAACGGCGCATCCGCCCGAGGGCCTTCTCAATATTCTCGAGGCTGTTGGCGTAGGACAGGCGGATATAGCCCTCGCCATAGACACCGAAATCCGGCCCGCCGATGGTCGCGACGCCAGCGTCCTCAAGCAGCGCACTGGCCAGCGGCTTTGCCCTCCAGCCCGTGGCGGAGATGTTGGGGAAGGCGTAGAAGGCCCCCTTCGGTGTGACACAGCTGACACCGGGCAGCGCGTTGAGACCGGCAACCACCGCGCCGCGCCTGCGGTCGAACTCGGCCACCATGGCTGCCACCGCGTCCTGTGGTCCCGTCAGCGCCTCAAGGGCTGCCCATTGCGCGGGTGCGTTGACGCACGAGAAGGAGTTGACCGCAAGCTTGCGAGCCGCCTCGTAGAGCACGCCCGGCCAGACGCTGTAGCCCAGCCGCCAGCCAGTCATGGCATAGGTCTTCGACCAGCCGTTCAGCAGGATCGTCCGGTCGCGAATTTCCGGATAGGACAGCAGGCAGACATGCTCCTCGCCATCGTAGACCATCTGGTCATAGATCTCGTCGGACATGATCGCGACGCGCGGCTTCGAGACGAGGCCAGTGACCAGCTTGTCAATCTCTGTCTTCGGCGTGCAGCCACCGGTCGGGTTTGCCGGCGAGTTGACGATCAGCAACCGCGTCCTTGGCGTGATCAGTGAGAGCGTCTCCTCCGCCGAGAAGGCAAAGCCATTCTCCTCACGGACCGGAACAGGGATGGGTGTCGCACCCGTAAACTCGATCATCGAGCGATAGATCGGAAAACCGGGATCGGGATACATGATCTCGACGCCGGGCTCGCCAAACATCAGGATCGCCATGAACATGGTGACCTTGCCGCCCGGCATGATCATCACGTCCTCGGGCGAAACCGTGACGCCGAAGCGCCGGTGCAGATCGGCGGACACGCCCTCGCGCAACGGCAGGATGCCGTTGGCCGGCGTGTAGCCATGATGCCCATCGCGCAGGGCTTTCACGGCTGCCTCGACGATGTTGGGCGGCGTGGCAAAGTCCGGCTGTCCTATGCCGAGGTTGATCACATCCTTGCCGGCGCGCATCAACGCTGTGGCACGGGCAAGGACCGCGAAAGCGTTTTCTTCCCCGATCCGGGAGAACGCGGTGACGGGATGGGGCGTCATTCCTGATATTCCTTGCGGGTAACAAAGCGATCAGCCGTTATGGAGACGACGGATGCCGGAAGGCAAGTCCGACTGAGGCAGCGCCCACCGGAGTGAGCACCCGATCAAGCCGGGATCAGAGGAGCGGACGCTTCAGCCGCGTTTGCTGAAGCGCCGCAGCAACGGGTCATGCGCCCCGGCGAGCGGCCGGGCGGCATCTGCCTTTTCCGTTGTAATGCGCGAGATCTCGGCCGGAACAGTGTCCGCTGGCGTTGGCCGGCAGAAATGGAAACCCTGAATCGCTTCGCACCCGAGCCGGCGGAGGAAGGCCACCTCCCCGGCCGTCTCCGCACCCTCCGCGATGATATCGAGATCGAGACCATGGCCGAGCGCCACGATACCGCGCAGAATGCTCTGCTTGCGCGTGTCCGTATCAACGTCCTTGACGAATTCCCGGTCGACCTTGAGCTGGTCAATCGGCAGGCGGTTGAGGTAACCCAGCGACGAATAGCCAGAACCGAAGTCGTCGAGCGACACCTTGAGGCCGAGTTCGCGCAGCTTGGACAGGACGCCGAGAATGCGCTCTTCGGAATGATTGACGAAAACGCTCTCCGTCACCTCGATGCAAAGTTTGGCGGCCGGATAGTCATACAACTCCAATGATTGCGACAATTTTCCAAGAAAATCCGGCTGCCACAGCTGCACGGCCGAAACGTTGACGGAGATGCGCGGAAAGGCAAAGCCTTGATCCATCCAGCGCCTTCCAACCCGACAGGCCTCGTCGATCACCCAGTACCCGATCTCGACAATCAACCCGTTGCTTTCGGCGACTGGAATGAACTCGGCCGGAGGGATCCATCCAGCTGTCGGATGGTTCCAGCGCAGCAGTGCCTCAAGGCCATAGAGATCGAGACTCTGCCCGGAAATCTGGGGCTGAAAGTGAAGCGTGAGCTGTCGCTCGTCGAGCGCCTGCCGCAGCATACGTGCGACATCCGTGATGCGCTGTGCCGTCTCGTTGAACTCTTCGCGGAAGAACGTCAGCCGCCCGCGGCCCTCGGACTTCGAACGGCGGAGCGCGAGATCAGCGTTACGGTAGGCATCATCGCTGGTGGCGGCGTCGGTCGGCAGGAGCGCGACACCGATGCTTGCATTGGCCTGAATCTCGCCTTGCGCCAGAGGAACAGGCTGGGAGATCGCCGATATCAGCCGGCGGCCCAAATCTTCGACACGCGCCACATCGGCACGGGGAAGCAAGACCGCAAACTCGTCGCCGCCAATGCGCGCGGCGCTGCCGAACATGCCGACTTCAGCCGTGATCCGCCTCGCGATGGTGCGAAGCATGTCATCGCCGGCCTGATGTCCGTAAGCGTCGTTGACCTGCTTGAAATGATCGAGATCAAGCATCAGGAGCGCACTCTGTGTGCCGCCGTCCTTCATCGCGAGATCGAGATCGGCGAGGAACCGCGCACGGTTGCCAAGGTCGGTTACGGGATCGCGATAAGCGAGAAGCTCGAGCTTGTCCTGGAGTTCCGCCACGCGGCCCAAACCTTCTGCCAGCCAGCCGATCTCGTCATTCCGTCGCTGATACGGCACAGGCCCGTCCACGCGACCCTCGGCGAGGCCATGGGCGAAGCGCGCCATGACCTTCAGCGGGTTCAGCTGCACACGCAGAAGCACAGCGCCTGCTGCGGCGAAGGAAACCAGAATGCCAAGCACGGACCAGGCAAGCTTCTCGCGCAGCTGATTGCGCGCCGCCACGAGATCGTCGACCCAGCCGACGTCGATTGAGAAAATGCCGACCGGAAGCCCCGCGGGCGACAGAACAGGAACAAGGCAGGCGAGGCGCATCCGCCCCATCGCCGGCATGTGACCTTTGATCGGCTTGCCTGCAATCGACGGCGCGTAGCCAGGATGACCCTCGGCAATCGGCAGCGCCGGCGGGGGTTGTCCGTCAGGAAGGCGGAAGGTCGTGGCAAACCGGTCAAAAACCCTGGTTTGCGCATTCCACGAGAAGAAATTTGCCGCCCCCTGGTTGGTCTGTCCAATCTCCTTGAGCAGTGCATCAAAGGAAGCCGCATCTGCGATCTCATGGGGAAGCACATCCTGCCTGAGGGTGATCTTGACCGGCCGGCCATGCTCATTGCGGGTGAATTGCAGCGCATGTCCCAACCGGTGCTCGGCAATCACGGAAGCGGCGCGGGAAGCCCGGTCGATGCGGATGTCCGCGTTTTGCTCGGTCTGCGCATCGAGTTCCGCATAGGCCAGCCAGGCGACCACGAGGATCCCTACCGACACGAAGGCCAGTAAAAGAAGCGTTGCCCTCGCCGTCATCGAGTTCATGTATCGCCACTGTTTCGTCAACAGCCCAGCTCCGGCAGCCCCATAAATACGTCGATACAATAGTCCAGCAGGTGTCTCTTGACCAGTCGGAAGCTGAAATCAGCGATATTTTACCAAACTTTGCGGCGGAGCATTTGCAATAATGATGAAAGAGACATCAAAAAATACGCATGATTGTGCGTTGAAGGAACGTCTTCCGTGCCGTTCTGGCCGACCGCATCTCCTGATCAAATATCAGCAAGGGAAAGCTTCCTTATTTACTGCCAACGGAAAAAGAGCCTGAAAAGGCCATTTGCTTCTACAGCCCTATCGATGGGAGCGCTGTGCCCAAGACGCAGGGCGGTCACCTGACCCGAAGTCGCAGCGAGCATGGTCTCGAGGCAGCCTAAGCTTGCCGGCCTCCATGAGCTCAATGGGCCAGCCAAAGTTCTTAGCGCAAGTCTCAAAAGGTCGATATCTTGGCTCAAGCCCTCATCCTGAGCTTGTCGAAGGATCGCAGGCGAGGTCAGGAACTTGAATGAAGCATCCTTCGACAAGCTCGGGATGAGGTAATTTCTACTTTTGAGACAGGCTCTTAGTGGCGCCAATGCTCTCCCGGCGGCAAAGCCCGGTGATACTCGCATTGCGCCGCAAACCTTCAAGACCAACACTGAGCTCATCTTCAGCTCAGTACTGCTTTGAAATCTGACGCCTTCTGCACCTGCTCAACCCGTCTTTGGCCGATTGTCTTCGCATCTCCATCCGCCTGGCAAAGTGCGTAATCAGCGGACATTGCGTTCATCGCTTGACCCATTTATGCATACATTAGCTTATCCGCTCATCAACCGAGAACACCGCTGTTTCATGCAACACCCGCCTGCCACCATGCCTCTCTCTTTCATCGGCTCCGGCCTTGTGCGGCCGGAGTGCGTGGTGACGCATAGCTCGGGTTGGCTTTTCACGGCAGACTGGACCGGCAACGGTGGCGTTGCCGCTGTTTCGCCGGACGGCAGCGTCTCGCGTGTCCTCGCGCACAGCAGGCCGAATGAGCCTCTGCGGCCCAACGGCATTGCCCTTGAGGCATCAGGTTCGTTCCTGATCGCGCATCTGGGCGCGGTTGACGGCGGGCTTTTCAGGCTTTTCGGAGATGGTATGCTCGAGCCGGTCTTGCTCTCCGTGGAAGGCGTGGCCCTCCCGCCGTGTAATTTCCCGCTCATTGATCGCCGTGGACGCATCTGGCTGACAATCTCGACCCGTGTCACGCCGCGCGCGGACGATTATCGCGCAACCGCTTCGAGCGGGTTCATCGTGCTGATTGATTCCGGCAACGCATGGATCGTCGCGGACGGTTTGGGATACGCCAATGAGTGCGTGCTGAGCGCGGATGAACAGCACCTTTTTGTCAATGAAACATTCGCCCGGCGGCTGACCTGTTTCGCGATTGCTGATGATGGCTCGCTCCATGACCGCAAGGTCATCGCAACCTTCGGACCCGGCGAGTTTCCGGATGGCGTCGCGCGCGATGCAGACGACAGTCTCTGGGTCACCAGCATCGTTTCAAACAGGGTGCTGCGGGTCTCGCCAGATGGTCGGATGGCAATCGTGACCGAGGATTGCGACATGGGGCATGTCGCCAGGGTGGAAGCCGCCTACTGTGCCAATGCGCTGGGCAGGCAGCATCTCGACGCGACACCCAGCCGCCAGCTGCCCAACCTTTCAAGCCTCAGTTTCGGCGGCACCGGGCTGTCAACCGCCTATCTTGGAACGTTGCTCGGCGACCGCGTCGCGTCCTTTTCGACTGGCATCAACGGCGCAGCGCATGTGAACTACGCCGCCTCCCCGCCCAACCTCTTCATGAAGGGTTCCATTGCATGACCGCCAATACAACATTCCACATCGCAGTCCTTCCCGGCGACGGCATCGGCTGCGAGGTCATGGAACCTTGCCTGGCGGTTCTGCGCGCGGCCGCGCAGCGGATCGGCGGTGTCGGATTTTCGTTTGAGGCGCTTGAGGCGGGGGCCAATTGCTATCGCGAGACCGGCGAGGCCATGTCCGCCGATGTTCTTCGCAGTTGCGGAAATGCCGACGCCATTTTGCTGGGCGCGATGGGATTGCCCGGCGTCCGCTATCCCGACGGCACGGAGATCGCGCCACAGATCGACCTCAGGATGGAGTTCGGTCTCTATGCAGGCGTGAGGCCTGTTCGCCCGTTGCCGAACGTGCCATGCGTTCTGGCAGATCCGCGCAGCGCCGCCATGGATTTTGTCGTGATCCGGGAATCGACCGAAGGGCTTTTTGCCTCACGTGGCAAGGGACAGGTGATTGACGATCGGGAGGCGCGCGACACCATGGTCATCACGCGCAAGGTCTGCGAGCCACTGTTTGACTTTGCCTTTTCTCTCGCGGCTCAGCGCAAACGCCGTGGCCATCCCGGCATCGTCACCTGCGTGGACAAGGCCAATGTGTTTACATCACTGGCCTTCTTCCGGAAGATATTCGACGAACGCGCTGTGCTTGCGCCGGATCTGAGCGCCGGGCACGCCTATGTCGATGCTGCTGCGCTTTTCATGGTGCAAAAGCCATGGACGCTGGACGTGCTCGTCACCGAGAACATGTTCGGCGACATTTTGTCAGATCTTGGTGCCGGTCTCATGGGTGGCATGGGCTTTGCGCCTTCGGCAGATATCGGCGCGAAGCATGCGGTTTTCCAACCGTGCCACGGCACAGCGCCGGACATTGTGGGCCAGGGCAAGGCCAATCCCACCGCCATGATCCTTTCCGGCGCGATGATGCTGGACTGGCTGGCGGAAAAGCACGCAAGACCAGAAGCTGCGGCCGCAGCAAGCCTCATCCAGCGTGCAGTTGATCAGGCTTTCATCGAGGGACTATCGCCTGTTGAGGTCGGTGGCGGCCATGGAACCGTGGAAATCGCGCGGCGCATCCTGGCTTCGGTCGACAGCCTCGCACTGGTGGAGGCCTGAAACATGGCCGACAGATTGCGCGTTGCCTGTGTCGGCACCGGCTTTTTCAGCCGTTTTCAGTATCGGGCATGGAAGCGGCTGAAGGCCGTCGATCTCGTTGCGCTTTGCAACCGGACACGGGAGAGCGGCGAGAACTTTGCCAGAGAATTTGATGTGCCGGCGGTCTATACGGACATCGGCACCATGCTCGCGGAATCGCGACCGCACCTGCTGGACATCATCACCCCGCCTGAAACGCATCTTGCCGCTATCCGCGCGGCCGCAGCGGCCGGAGTGGATGTCATTTGCCAGAAACCGTTCTGCCAGAACCTGCCGGAAGCCCGCGAAGCGGTGGCGATTGCCGAAGCGGCGGGGATCAGCATCGTCATCCACGAGAATTTCCGGTTCCAGCCGTGGTATCCGGTGCTGAAAACGATGCTCGAGCAAGGCCTGCTCGGCCAGGTCTACCAGGCCACATTCCGGCTCCGCCCCGGTGATGGACAGGGCCCGCAGGCGTATCTTGATCGGCAGCCCTATTTCCAGACGATGCCGCAGCTTCTGATCCATGAGACCGCCATCCATCTGGTCGATGTCTTTCGCTACCTGTTTGGCGATGTGGCAACCGTCATTGCGGCCCTGCGCAGATTGAACCCCGTGATCGCGGGCGAAGATTCAGGGCTGTTCATTCTGGACATGTCAGGCGGCGTCCGTTGTGTGTTTGACGGCAATCGGCTGAGCGATCATCCGGCCAGAAACCGTCGCCTGACGATGGGCGAGTTGCTGATTGAAGGCGAGAAGGGTGTCATTTCGCTCGATGGCGATGGTGGGATCCAACACCGCAGGCACGGTGACAATGCGTCGGTTGATGTGCCGTATCTCTGGCACGACACCGATTTCGGTGGCGACTGCGTCTTCGCGCTACAAAACCACGTTGTCGAGTCGCGACTGAGCGGCAAGCCGCTGCAAAACACGGGGCGCGATTATCTCGCCAATATCGAGGTCGAGGAGGCCATCTATGCCGCTGACGCTACCGGTGCACGCGTCTCCCTCCGCTGAGGAGCGTGTCCCAGCTTCCGAGCGCGCGTATCAGGCGCTCAAGAAACTGATCATGAACAATGATTTCCCAGCCGGCACACAAATCCTCGAACTCGAGGCCGCCGCGCGCCTCGGCATGAGCCGCACGCCCGTGCGTGAGGCGATGGTCCGTCTTGAGCAGGAAGGTGTTGTGGCGCTGCGCCCGCGTCATGGCATGCGGGTCTTGCCTCTCTCGGCCAGGGACATGGCGGAGATTTACGAGATCCTGACAGCACTGGAGAGTGCAGCTGCAGAGACCGTCGCGCGCCGTGGCCTTACACCGGACGAACTGGCCGCACTGAACGAAGCTGTCGTGGACATGGACATCGCGCTTGATGCTGATGATCTGCTCGCCTGGAGCGCAGCCGATGAACGATTTCACCGCCTGCTCGTGAATCATTCCGGCAATCGCCGGCTGATTGGTATCGTTGAGCAGGTCTGGGATCAGGCCCATCGCGCCCGCATTCAGACGTTGCGCATGCGCCCGAAACCCGTGACATCCAACCGTGATCATCGTGCACTGGTCGAGGCTATCCAGCGCAGGGACGCCCGTGCCGCCCGAGTCATCCACGAAAACCATCGCCGCAAGGCAACATCCATGCTGGTCGACCTGCTCGAGCGCCTTGGAATCAAGCAGATCTGAGGGAACAGAAGCGAGCTCATGGCGTGCGATCAGGAGTGCCTGGTGCACCAGACAAGGATTAAGCCGACTCTCTTCCGCCCTGCATCAAATCGGGCCGGAAAATCCACTGAGGCGGCTTGGAAAGCGAGGCGCTTGAGATATGCTATGGATCATCGATGAAAATCACTCTTCATGGATTGCGTTCATTGAAATCAAAATTCATAGGTCAGTTTTGATTTTCATGCTATAAGCCATTTCATCATTCAATTTCACGCGTTTGGACATCTTTTCATGGTGGCGACCAGACAGATCCAGTTTTCAGGTCCGGTGAGGGTATTTCTGGAGCGACGGCTTCCGGAAGTAGCGACGCCTGCAGGCTATGCGGCGCTGATTGATGCGCTTGCTCTGAAGGTTCCCATTCCCGTCAATCTGGCTGCGATCGGCCCGCGCCACAAGGTCTACATCCAGGATGACTGGCATCTCTACACGCCGCGTCACGCGCCTGAGCCCAGCCTGGAAGGACACCTGATCTTTGCCCTGAAATATGAGGGGCTCGATCTGACGGCGCTCAAGGCGCTGTTCCGCATTGTTGGCCCGGCGCCCATCGTGGCAATGGTTCGCGCAACACCGACTGGTTCTTACGCGCGCCGCCTGTGGTTTCTGTTCGAGTGGCTGACAGGCACGCCGCTTGATCTGCCCGATGCGGCGCAGGGCAGTTATGTTTCGGCTATCGATCCCGACCAGCAATGGTTTGCCCAGGGCATCCTGTCCTCGCGCCACCGCGTGAAGGACAATCTGCCGGGCACGCCAGCCTTCTGCCCTATGATCAGGATAACAGAGCGGCTCAAAGAATTCCGGCAAAGCGGCCTTGCTTTGCGCGCCCATGCCGCCGTGGCTGCTGTGCCGAAAGATGTACTGGCACGAACGGCAGCGTTTCTGCTTCTCAACGATTCACGGTCAAGTTTTGCAATCGAGGGAGAGGCCCCGCCGCAGGACCGTATCCAGCGCTGGGGGCGGGTGATCGGAGAAGCCGGTCGTCGTGCCATTGATCTTGACGAACTCCTGCGCCTCCAGAAGATCGTCATCGGCGATGCGCGCTTCGTGAAACTCGGTTTGCGACACGAGGGCGGCTTTGTCGGCGAGCATGATCGTACAACGGGCGCGCCTCTGCCGGATCACATCTCGGCACGGCACGAGGACTTGCCCGATTTGATGGCAGGGCTCATCGCGTTTGATCGCAATCCCGATCGAGGTCTTGATACCGTGTTGGTAGCAGCGGCCCTCGCTTTTGGCTTTGTCTATATTCATCCATTCGAGGATGGGAACGGGCGCATCCACCGCTATCTCATCCATCATGTGCTGGCGGAACGCTACTTCAACCCTCCCGGCATGGTGTTTCCTGTATCCTCTGCCATTCTGGCACGGATTGACGAGTATCGACGCGTACTGGAAAGCGTGTCGCGTCGGGTTCTGCCGGCAGTTCACTGGAAGCCAACCGGGCGCGGCAATGTCCGCGTGCTCAATGAAACCGCGGATTTCTACCGCTATTTCGATGCGACGCCCCATGCGGAATTTCTCTATTCCTGCATTGAGCAGACGATCGAGTTCGATCTACCGCAGGAGGCACGCTTCCTGGTCGCGCATGACCGCTTCCAGCGACGCCTTGGCGAGATCATCGACATGCCGGACCGGATAGCTGACCTGTTGTTCCGGTTCCTGCGCCAAAATGAAGGAAAACTCTCGCAACGGGCGCGGGACGGTGAATTCGCGAGCCTGAGTGACGCGGAGGCTGGTGCAATCGAGCGCTTCTACAGCGAAGAGTTCGATTGATGGCGATATGTCGCCGAAATCATTTTTCACGACCTGCGAACCTCTTTCAGCCCGAAGCGAACCTGTCTCAGGTCAGGCGTCCGGCAAAGCGACGGAAAGTCCACATTTCATGGCTCAGAAAAATAGAACTAACCACGTCACTCGGCGCGAAGGTAGGTGGCTGCCAGCCTGACTGAGAGGCCAAATCGACGTCTTATGTCTTTGAAAATTAGAGATATTCCAGTCAAGAAGGTCCAGAGTTAGCAACTCCGGACGACTGGATGGTGCTGCGAGAGAGGATTGAACTCTCGACCTCACCATTACCAATGGTGTGCTCTACCACTGAGCTACCGCAGCATGTTCTTCCAGAGATGCTTCACATCCCGTTCGGCGGCGGGGATACGCCGGATGGGCGCGGGTGGCAAGGCCGGTTTTTGGCGAAACCACCGCTTGCCTCCACAAGATCGTCGGCGCAAACGCATTCTGACGATGTCTGAAGGGATGGATAGCATGATCGGGGCTGGCGGCACGCCTGGCGGCTTGGTTGTTTTCTTTGCGGGGCTCGGTCTCGCCGCGACCGGGGCCTATCTCCTGACCCAGCAGGTCAGCGTCCAGACGGGCTACTGGACCGTCGGCGGGTATAACGCTTTCGGTCTTTCGCTTGTTCCCTTCATGCTCGGCATCGGCATGCTGTTCTTCGATGGGCGCTCAAAGGCTGGCATGATCCTGCTTTTTCTTGGCGCGCTCATCATCGCGGCTGGAATCCTCATGAACCTCACGATCTACTTCCAGCCGACCAGCCTTTTCAACACGCTGATGATGATCGGCATGACCGCTGGCGGCGTGGGGCTCGTGCTTCGGGCGCTCAGGAGCGGCTGAGATCAGGCGCTCCCGACGTCCGCTTCGGCATCGAACTTGCGGATATCCTCGATCGAAAGCTGGATCTTGTTCGCCAGCAACACGAGTTTGTTTGCCAGATACTTCGCCTGATCGGGATCAAAGAATTGACCCGTTCTGGAAATCTCGATGAGATCAGAGGCCAAGTAATAACAACCAATGGCGAGACGTTCGGAATCATCAATGGCGGTATGTATCGGCTTGCGAAGCAAAACCGCTCCGCGGGATCTGATATCGTTCATTCTTGGGAGCCTCAGTTCGATGTTTGAGGCTCATCCGTTAACCATGTTCGACGATTGCGCAGGTACGCACAACGCATTAACGATGTATGGACATGCCGATGCAGCCCGATCCTGACCAGTCAAACGATCCTGACGAGCCGCCAAAGGTCGATCCGACAGCCGCGTTGCGCCAGATCGATGCCATCCGGATGTCGCCTGATCTTGGCATGACAGATCGGCTGTCGGAGTTGCTGCGCTTTCTGGTCATTGAGGAGCTTGAAGGACGCGGTGATCGGCTGAAGGCCTATGTGATCGCAACAAGCGCTCTCGGCCGCAACGCGGATTTCGATCCGGCGCTTGATTCGATCGTGCGGGTCGAGATGGCGCGGCTGCGCACCGTGCTCAAGCTCTACTACAGCCGCCATCCCGATGCTCCGGTCGTGATCGATATTCCGAAGGGGGGCTCGCGGCCGACGATTTCGGCCAATACCGCTCCGGTTGCTTCGCCGCGCGTGGCCGAGGTGGCTCAGCCCAAGGCGAAATCGCGCTTCAGGCGACGCGAAGACCTGCGCCTGGAAAACCTGCGCCTGACGGGGCCTATCATTCTGGCGGGCCTTGCAGTCCTTTTCGCCGCTGCGGCTGCCTTCGCGCTGTTCTCTGGCTCCTCAGGGACACGGCGCGCGGTCGTCCCCGCTCCTGCCTTTGCGCCGCTGGTGCTGGTGTCGCCCGTCACCATCGCCACCGACGACATCGGGCTGAAAGCGCTGGAACGGGGCCTGAAGGCGGAGCTTGTCGCGGAACTGTCGTCCTATCCGTGGCTTGCGGTCGCCTTTCGCTCGGAGAACCGGCTTTCGCTGGAGCCGGGACAGGCTGGACGATCGATCTATGCGCTGAACCTGAACATCGCGGTTGAAGGTCCGCGGTTTTCGCTGGTTGCTGCCTTGCAGGATGCGGCAACCGGCCAAGTGCGCTGGAGTCACAGCGAAGCTTCGGTCCTTCCTGAAGGACAGCGATTTCCCACGCTGGCGAGCATGACGCGCCGCATTGCCGCCGAGATCGGCCGTCCGCTCGGCGCGCTGACCCAGGCCGAGATCGACGCTCCCGTGGAGCAGGCGGGCGGAGACTATGGTTGCCTGCTGAAGCTGCGCGCCTACGGCTTTGACTGGACGCGGTCGTCCTATGAAGCTTTCCGGGCATGCGCACTTGGCAGTGACGACGGGCAGTCGGCCACCACCCCTCTAGCGTTGGGGCTGGCGGCGCGCGCGCACATCACAGAGGCGCGGCTGCATGGTGCAGCAAACAGGGAAGTGTTGCTGTCCAGGGCGGAAGGCTTCGTTCGCACGGCGCTTGCGACGCGCTCATCGCTCTTCCTGCTGCTGTCGGCCGAGAGCCAACTGGCGGCCTGCCGGGGCGACCGTGAGCGCTATGCCGCGATCCGTGCCGACATTGTCCGCCGGCGCGGCAATGATCCAGACGCGTTGTCGCAGCTTGCCTATCTCGATCTCTTTGCCTTCGGCGATGTCGCCGCCGCGGAAAGCCTGTCCGAGCGGGCCGAGCGTCTGTCGCTGGTGCCTCAGCCCCTGGATGCTCTCACACCCGCAATGATGGCCCTTCGCGCGGGAGACGCGGCGGCAGCGAGAGCCCGCCTTGAAAGGTTGCCAGGCACCGAATTTCCGGTTGCGTTGCTACTTCTGTCCGTGGCGCAGGCGGAAACGAACAACCCCGATGGTGTCGCAAGGGCCTTCCGGCGTTTGGCCAATATCGGTTACCCATCAGCCATCGAGCTGAACGCCCTGATCGACGGGGAATGCTGGAACGCGGCGAGCCGCGAGCGCATCCGGCGTGGCCTCGATGCTGCCCTGCGGAGCCGCTGAGGCTACTCCGCTGAGGCTACTCCGCCGCTTCCTGCATCGGCCGCTTGCCGGGCGGCACGATGAAACCGCCAGATTGCCGCGCCCAGAGGCTGGCGTAGACGCCGCCCTTTGCAATCAGTTCGGCGTGGGTGCCCACCTCGATGATGCGACCGGCCTCCATCACCACCAGACGGTCCATGCGGGCGATTGTCGAGAGCCGGTGTGCAATCGCGATCACGGTCTTGCCGTGCATCAATTCGGCAAGTTGTTCCTGAATCGCCGCCTCGACCTCGCTGTCCAGCGCGGAGGTTGCCTCATCCAGCACAAGGATCGGCGCGTCCTTGAGGATGGCGCGGGCAATGGCCACGCGCTGTCGCTGGCCGCCCGACAGCTTCACGCCGCGCTCGCCAACCTGGGCTTCATAGCCGGTGCGGCCGCGCCAGTCCTTCGCGTCCTGAATGAAATCATGGGCCTTGGCCCGCCGCGCCGCCGCCTCGATTTCCCCGGGCGAAGCGCTCTGGCGGCCGTAGGCGATGTTCTCGGCCAGCGAGCGATGCAGCAACGCTGTCTCCTGCGTGACCACGCCGATCTGCAGGCGCAGGCTCTCTTCGGTGACGTTGGCGATATCCTGACCATCGATCAGGATGCGGCCGGCTTCCGGCCGATAGAAGCGCAGCAGCAGGTTGACCAGCGTCGATTTGCCCGCACCCGAGCGGCCGATGAGCCCCAGCCGCTCGCCGGGGCGGATGGTCAGCGTCAGATCGTTGACCACCGCCGTTTTCGCGCCATAGGCGAAGCTGACAGCCTCGAAGCGGATCTCGCCCGCGCCCACCTTAAGATCAACGGAACCTGGCCGGTCGCCGTCGCCCAGCGGAACGGCGACAGTCTCCATTCCCTCTTCAACGATGCCCATATTCTCGAAGATCGACACGATTTCCTGGCTGACCCAGTTCGAGGAGTTGATGAGCTGCGTGGTGACGAAGAACGTCGTGGCGATGCCGCCGAGCGCCAGAGTTCCTTCGGCATATAGCGCGAAGGACATGAGCGTGACGATCGACAGCAGTGCTGCGTTCACCACCGCCAGCGCCATCGTGTAGAACGTGTTGAGGCGCTGCTCGCGGAAGAACGCGGCGTCGAACCCCTGGAAACCGTCGCGAATATAGGCATCCTCGGCCGTACGCCGGCCGAAGAGCTTCGCGGTCTGGATGTTGGCGACCATGTCGACCACCTTGCCGGTGATCGCCGAGCGCGCGTGGGATGTGGCCATGGCGCGCTGGCGGCGCCGGGGCAGCACGAGCACAAGCAACCAGACGTAAGCGACGCTCCAGAGCGCTGCCGGCAATGCCAGCCACAGGTTCTGCGCGCCCAGCAACCCGATGACGCCGATGGCGAGCGCCGCAAGGTACCAGACCCCGCGCACACCCGCGAGAACGCTTTCGCGCAGCGGTCGCGCGGTGGTGAGGATGCGCGTCGCGATGCGTCCGGCAAAGTCGATGGTGAAGAACGACAGCGGCTGGCGCGTGACGTGCCAGAAGTTCTGCCAGTTGCCGAGCGCTGTGAAGGAAACCGCGATGGTCTGGTTCATCACCAGCCGCGTGCCGAAGAACAGGAGCGGCCTCGCCACCACGACGACGAAGATCAGCGCGCCCAGCGGCCAGGCGGCGGCACGCCATGCGTCGGCGCGCGGTGCCGCTGCAATTGCCTCGATGATGCGGCCCAGCAGATAGGGCAGCGCGATGTCGGCCACGGCGAAAAGCGCCGAGAGCACGAACATCACCCAGAATGGCCCTTTCGCCTGCCGCACGAAATGCCAGTAGAAGGCACCAAGCCGCGTGGGCGGCAGCCCGGGCGGCGCGGCATAGGGCGAAATCCAGCGCTCGAACGGGCCGAAGATGGCATCGGACAGACGACCGCCAAAGCTTCGCCCGGCCGCGCCCTCCCCGCTCACTCCGCCGCCTCGGGCAACTGCTGCTTCTTGGGCTGGACGATGAACCCGCCGGACTGGCGCGCCCAGAGATCGGCATAGTGGCCACCCTTCTTCAGCAGCTCCTCATGGGTGCCCGTCTCGATAACGCGGCCCATGTCCATCACCACAAGTCGGTCCATGCGGGCGATGGTCGAGAGGCGGTGTGCGATGGCGATCACCGTCTTGTCCTGCATCAGGTCGGCCAGTTGCTCCTGGATCGCGGCCTCGACCTCGCTGTCGAGCGCTGAGGTGGCCTCGTCGAGCACGAGGATCGGCGCGTCCTTGAGGATGACGCGGGCGATGGCCACGCGCTGGCGCTGCCCGCCCGACAGCTTGACGCCGCGCTCGCCAACATGGGCGTCGTAGCCGGTGCGGCCGCGCCAGTCTTCCAGCGCCATGATGAACTCATGGGCATGCGCCTTTTCCGCCGCCGCGCGCACCTCCGCGTCCGATGCCGAGCGCCGACCATAGCGGATGTTCTCGGCGATGGAGCGATGCAGCAACGACGTATCCTGCGTCACCATGGCGATGGCGGAACGCAGCGACTCCTGGGTCTGGCCCGAGACATCCTGCCCGTCGATGAGGATGCGGCCCTTCTCGATGTCGTAAAAGCGCAACAGCACATTGACGAGCGTCGATTTGCCCGCGCCCGACCGGCCGATCAGACCGATCTTCTCGCCGGGTTTGATGTCGAGCGAGAGATCATCGAGGATCATCCGGTCGCGGCCATAGCCGAACGACACGTTCTCGAAGCGGATGGCTCCTGCGGACACCTTCAATTCGCCGGCGTCCGGCCGGTCGGTGATGGCGATGGGCCGCGCGATGACGGTCTTGCTCTCCTCGACGACGCCGAGGTTCTCGAAGATTTCCATCAGTTCCCAGGCAAGCCAACCCGCCATGCCGGCCAGTTGCAGCACGAAGGGAATGGCGGTCGCGACCGTGCCGACCGTCACGGCGCCCTGCGTCCACAGCCAGATGACCAGCGCCGACATGCCGGCGATCAGCAGCGCGTTCAAAGCCGCCAGCTGCATAATGAAGCTGGTGATGACGCGGTTCTGGACATGGAAGAGCGCCGTGTGCTCCTGGATCGACTCCTTCACATAGGCGTCCTCGTCCTTCGCCTTGGCGAAGAGCTTCACCGTCAGGATGTTGGTGTAACTGTCGACCACACGACCGGTCAGCGCGGAGCGCGCCTCCGACATCTCGCGTGCGCGCCGGCCGATCTGCGGCACATAGCGCTTCAGCAGCACGCCGTAGAGGCCGAGCCAGACCAGCATGGGCAGCGCCAGCCGCCAGTCGTTGATCGCAAGCGCAAACAGCGCGCCGATCCCGTAGATCGCGATGTATAGGCCGACGTTGATCGCCGTCGTGACCGACTGGCGCAGCGCACCGCCGACCTGCATCACCTTGTTGGCGATGCGGCCGGCAAAATCAGCCTGGAAGAACGGCCAGCTCTGGCGCACCACGTGCCAGTGGCTCTGCCAGCGGATCATGTTGGTCATGCCCGGCGAGATGGCCTGTTGCGCCAGCAGGAACTGCAGCGACAGCGCGCCCGGCCTAATCACCAGCACGCCGATCAGCATGGCAAGCAGCAGCCAGCCATTGTCGGTGAAGAAGTTCGCCGCCGAGCCATCCGCCATGCGGTTGACGATCATGCCGACGAAGACGGGCAAGAGCGCATCCATAGACGCCAGCACAAACTGCACGGCGATAAGGGCCGTGAAGAGGTGCTTCTGCTGGCCGATGAAATGCCAGTAGAACGCCAGTGTCGCCTCCGGCGGCGTCACGCCTTTGGGCGTCGCAACCGGATCGATGAGCTTTTCAAAATAGCTGAACATGGGACGGGTGCCGGTGCGCCTCAACCATGACAGAGTCAAGACGAAGCGGTTGATCGGTCAAATCAGCCGCGCTGATGCAACCGCGGGCCGCATTTTCGCCGCTTGTGTGTCCAATCCGTCATGAAGAATTCACGCGCTGGAAACGGTTTTCGTTGCTATCCTGCGATCGAACGCTGAACCAGCCCGGAGAATCTGGACCATGGCGCTATCGCCCGAGGAAGCCCACCGCGCGCTGATCGCTATGCATCGGTTCGGACTGGGCGCAAAACCCGGCGGCCTTACGCCCGCGCTGGCGAAGGACCCCAAGGGCGCATTGCGCCGGGAGACCTGGGAACCGCAGAAGCTGTTCGTCGAGGACGACAGGCTTTTCACCACGCAAGTGGCACTGGCGAAACACTTCGACGAACAGCTGACGCAGCGCCGGGCCGAGTCAGCAAGCCGCGACGACCGCCGCGAGATGCAGCATGCACGGGCGCGGTCGCGACAGGCGGTGGACCCGGCCGCCGGTGGTGGCATGATGGGTGGAAACATGATGGGTGGAGGCATGATGGGTGGAGGCATGGAAGCTGCCCCGCCCGCCCAGCGCCCGGCGCAGGCCATGCCACAACCGCAAATCGAGCAGGTCGTCTTTCGCAACGAAGCGATGGCACGCATTGCCAAGGGGCTCGAACCCGATATCGGCTACGGCGAGCGGCTCACGCTCTTCTGGTCCAACCACTTCTGCGCCTCGGTCCAGAAGGGCCAGATCAACCGCGCGACTGCCGGCTCCATGGAGCGCGAGTGCATTCGCCCCCATGTGTTCGGCAAGTTTTCAGACATGCTGCTGGCAGTCGAGAAACATCCCGCCATGCTGACCTATCTCGACAACCGCCAGTCCGTCGGTCCCGGCTCCCGCGCCGCGCGCAACCGCAGCGTCGGCTTGAACGAAAACCTCGCCCGCGAGATTCTTGAGCTGCACACGCTCGGTGTTGATGGCGGCTACACGCAGGCGGACGTGACTTCGCTGGCGAAGATCATCACCGGCTGGACCTTTGTCGGCCCGCAGGAGCGGCTCGGGCCGGCCGGAAGCTTCGTCTTCACGGCGAACCGCCATGAGCCTGGCGACCAGACGGTGCTGGGCAAGACCTATCGCGACACGGGCGTCGAGCAGGGAGAAACGGCGCTGCGCGACATCGCCCGTCACCCCGCGACCGCGAACCACATCGGCCGCAAGCTCGTGCGCCACTTTGTCTCCGATGAGCCACCGGCCGCGCTTGTCGCCCATGTGGCAAAGAGCTTCCGCGACACGGATGGCGATCTGGCGGAGGTCTCCCGTGCCCTCGTCACCCACGACGACGCCTGGAAAGGCGAACTCTCCAAGGTGCGCAAGCCCTATGAGTGGCTGCTCGCGGCAGCCCGCTTTGCCGGCGCACCGAAGGATGCGGGCCAGATCATCGGGCCGCTGAACGCGCTTGGCCATCCGCTCTGGGCCGTCCCCGGCCCCAACGGTTTCCCGGATACCGCCGCCCACTGGGGAAGCCCCGAGGGCGTGCGTGCCCGCCTGGACTACGCCGCCGCCATTGGCCGGCGCGAAGGCCAGCGTTTCGATCCGCGCGAGCTGGCCGAGCAGCTGTTTGATGCGGCCCTTTCGGCGGAGACGCGCCAGGCGATCCAGCGCGCTGAAACGCGCCAGCAGGGCCTCGCCATCCTGCTCATGTCTCCCGAATTCATCCGCCGCTGAGGAGCAACCCATGACCAGCATTCCGGAAAATGGCTGCCGCGAGGCGACGCTCATCTCCCGCCGGGGCCTCATGGGCGCGGGCGTCAGCTTCTACGCCTGGGCGCATCTCAACCGCGTGGCGAGCGCCGCCGGCGCGCGCGATCCGCGCCTGCTGGTCGTGATCCTGCGCGGCGCGCTGGACGGGCTTTCGGCCGTGCCGCCGATCAGTGATCCGGTCTATCAGGAACTCAGGAACGAGATCGCGTTGCCAACAACCGGCGACTACGCGGCGATCGCGCTGGACGGGTTCTTCGCGCTGCATCCGGCCATGAAAAACTTTGCGCGGCTCTACAGGGAAGGCAAGGCGTCCGTCGTCCATGCCGCCGCCACGCACTACCGCGAACGCTCGCACTTTGACGGCCAGGACGTGCTGGAAAGCGGCTACGAGCGGCCCGGAAAGGTGGACAGCGGCTGGCTGAACCGCGCACTGCTTGCGATGCCGAAGGGCGAGCGCGTGGCAACGAAGGGCGGCCTCGGCATTGGCCCGGCCACACCGCTGATCCTGCGCGGCCAGGCCCCGGTGATGGGCTGGGCACCACAGTCCGTGGCCAATGCGGGTGATGATCTGGCGGCGCGCGTGCTCGATCTCTACCGCCACCGCGACCCAGCGCTCGGCGCTGCACTTGCCGCTGGTCTCGACACCGACAGGATGGCGAAGCAGCAGGGCATGAGCGGCGACATGGCCAAGCCCCAGGGTGGCTCGGCTGATCCGCGCGGCATGGCGCAGGCGGCGCAGGGCGCAGCACGCCTTCTCGTCGCGCCGGATGGTCCGCGCGTCGCCGCGCTCTCGTTTGATGGCTGGGACACCCACGCCAACCAGGGCGGAGCGACAGGCCGCCTTGCCAATCTGCTGGGAGGTCTGGACGGAGCCATGGGCGTGTTCGAGGATGTGCTGAAGCCCGTCTGGAAGGATACGGCAGTGGTTGTCATCACCGAGTTCGGGCGCACGGCGCGCATCAACGGCACGGTCGGTTCCGACCACGGTACCGGCACGGTGGCGTTCCTGCTTGGCGGTGCCGTGAAGGGTGGCAAGCTCTTTGCCGATTGGCCGGGCCTGCGCCCCCACGAACTCCACGAAGGCCGCGACCTGAAGCCGACAACGGACCTGCGAGCCGTGCTCAAGGGCCTGATGCAGGATCATCTCGGCCTGCCGGCAGGCGTGCTGGCCGAGCGGGTCTTCCCCGGCTCAGCCTCGGTTCATGCTATGAAGGAGCTGGTGGTTTAGCGGCCTCCGCCTCAGTGACTATCGCCAGTCGCACCCACCACCACGATATCGAACGGCGCACCCGGAACGCCAACGC
>JBOFUS010000604.1:0-1288 GCA_051652685.1 Beijerinckiaceae bacterium | reverse complement strand
GGTCGGTGGCTTGATCCAGGCATTGCTGCCCTTCGCCGTCATCCCGGTCTACCTTCGCCTGCTCGGGGCAGAGGCGTATGGTCTTCTGGTCCTCAATGCGTCGATCCTTGCGGCATTGCTGTTCTTCGACCGCCTGATCAGCCTGACGATCATTCGCGAGTTTGGCCGACGAAACGGCGAAGCGGGAGAAGGCGTCGCGATGCGCCGCCTGCTGCGAAGTTTCGAGATCGTCAGTCTCGGCCTTGCAATTCTCGTGGCGATTGCCGTGATGCTCGTCGCTCCAATGCTTGCTGGCGGCTGGCCGGAGCGCTCAGGGCTGCCGCCCGGCACGTTGGCGACGGCATTCCTGCTGATGGGTTTCGTCATCGCCGCGCAATGGCCGGGATATCTCTATGCGGCCGGCATCGCCGGGCTGCAGCGGCAGGCCCTGCTCTCTGTCATGAAGGCCGCGAGCGCGCTGCTGCTCCACGGCGGTGGGGTGTTGATGCTCCTTCTCACCAATGGTGGCGTCCTTGGTCTGCTATGCTGGCAACTTGCCGTCTTCACGCTGCAGTCGGCCGTTCTGGGCCTGCTTGCGTGGCGCGTGATGCCTTCTGCAACCGAGAAGCCGCGCTTTGATGCTGCGCTGGTCCAAGGCCTCTGGCGCATGGCGTTGGGAGCCTTGCTGGTCAGCCTGCTGGCTTCGGCGGCCGTTCAACTCGACAAGTTCATCGTGGCTCGTCTGGCCACTCCCGAGGTGTTTGCAGCCTACGGTCTCAGCTTCATGGCGGTGAGTGCCATTCTCGGTGTTGTCGCGGGTTCACTCGGCACGGCGATGCATCCTCTGTTCTCGGGATTGATTGCCCGCGGTGAAGAAGCGCAGCTGTCCATCGCCTATCATCGCTGGGTGCAGGCAGCAGCCATCGCGCTGGTCCCGGCCGGTGTCGCCGTTGCGGCCTTTCCGGAACCGCTGCTCACCCTATGGCTGGGCGCGGAAAGCGCGACGGCGCGGCTTGCGACCGGCGTTCTGCCGCCGCTCGCCATTGGCGCACTTCTGCTGACGCTGCTCGGGCCAATGTCGACGCTGCTGGCCGCCGCAGGGTGGCATACCCCGGCACTGGTCAGTCATGCGGTCGCCGTCGCGGCGATCCTGCTGCTGCTTCCCTCTGTGGTCAGCACGCACGGCGTCGTCGCTGCCGCCTGGATGATGACAGCGGTTGGCGGCGCGTATCACGTTGGCCTCGGCTTCATGACACACCAGCGCCTGTTGCGGGGTGCCTTTGCAAAGGCGCTCATCATGGGCGTTGTC
>JBOFUS010000603.1:0-8168 GCA_051652685.1 Beijerinckiaceae bacterium | reverse complement strand
CTCGCGAGTTGGATCGGCTTCATGGGGAGGCTCCTTCGCGGCAACGCGCTCAACCGAACGTGTCCTTGATCTGCATGTAGGCAGGGAACAGCAGAATGATGAAGATAATCGGAAAGATGAACAGCATCATGGGGATGGTCATTTTGGAAGGCAGCTGGTTGGCCTTCTCCTCGGCCCGCATCATGCGCTTGTTGCGCATGTCGTCGCTGTAGATCTTCAGGCTGTCGACAAGGCTGGAGCCGAGCTCCGAGGATTGCTGCAGCAGTGTCGCGAAGGTGCGCGCTTCGGGGATACCCAGCCGGTCGGCCATGTTGCTCAGAGCGTCATTCACCGTGCGGCCGGCACGGACTTCAAGCGTCGCGAAGTAAAGGTTTGCCGACAGTGAAGGATAGGCATCCGCCATCTCGCGGCAGACGCGGTTGATCGCGCCTTCCATGCTGAGCCCTGCCTCGCAGCAGACGACCATGAGGTCAAGAAAGTCCGGGAACCCCATGCGGTGCTCTTCCTGACGCATGGAAACGATCTGTCCGAGACCGAAGATCGGGCCGAAATAGCCAAGGCCCGCGCCGACGAGCATCTTCATGTACAGGTCTGTTGCGTGGTCATCCAGGGCGATGGCGATGGCGAAGCCGAGCGCGCCGAGCCCGATGGCCAGCGCCAGGCGGATCGTCATGAAAACCGTTGGCGCATTGGCGCTGTAGAAGCCCGCCTGGATCAGTTGCTTGCGCAACACCTTGTCGGTTCCCTTGCCGCCTTCGCCAAACAGGCGATCCACGGAAGCCAGGATCTTTGCGACCATTGCCTTGCGGGCATCTTCGGGCGGCGCGGGCGCTGTCCCTGGACCGGCGGCCGAAACGGTGGTTTCCCGCGCAGCGCGGCTGGCGCGGCGCTTGACGTCACGCCTGACGGAGAGGAACTGGACACCCAGAGCGGCAATTCCGAGCGTGACCGCCGTAGCGACAGCCAGGATGATCGTGAGCGGGTCATCAGCGAGAAAGGTGATGATTTCGTCGAACATCTCCATCGCGCGCCGCTCAAACCTTCATGTTGACGAGCTTGCGCATGAACAGCACGCCGATGGTCATCCAGACGCACGACCCGATGACCACCTTGGTGGTGATGTCATGACCCTTTGCCGCCGCAAAGTAATCGGGCGATCCCATCTGGACGCCGAAATAGATGATGATCGGCAGGGCAATCAGCACATAGGCCGAAAACTTCGCCTCCGACGACAGCGCCTTGATCTTGCGCCGCATCTTGAAACGGTCCCGGATCAGGCGCGAAAGCCCGTCAAGAACGAGGGCAAGATTGCCGCCGGTGGAGGCCTGGATCGACACCGAGGTGACGAAAAGTGGCAGATCTTCCTGGCCGACGCGCAGATACATGTTGCGCATGGCCGTTTCCAGATCGAGGCCGAAGGTCATTTCGTCCGTCACGATGCCGAACTCGGTCCCGACGGGATCGGGCATTTCACGCGCGACCAGGGCAATGGCGATCTGCAGCGGATGACCGGCGCGCAGGCTACGGACGATCACATCGATGGCTTCGGGAAATTGTTCGGCGAATTTCTTCACCCTCGCGCCACGCAGGTACTTCAGGACAAACAGGGGAAAGACGAGGCCGAAGATAACAGCGCCTGCGATCTCGCCCGGCGCGGTCTTCTCCAGCACCGTCGCCACGATGGGCGAGGCGATGGCGAACAATGCCCAGAAAAGAAAAATCCGGTTCGGCGGAATGGTCAGTCCGGTCTGGCTGATCAGGCGGACAAGGCCCGACAAGACTCCTTGGCCAAACCGGTCGTCGATACCGCGCTCGCGCTTCAACTGGAGCAGCACTTCTTCGCGGTTGTTTCCCTGGTTCTGGATGGCGAGACGGCGGTTGACATTGGTCCGGTAGCTCCGCGCCGTGAAAAACAGGAGATACACAGCCTCGGCGATCAGGATGAGGACAACTGCTGCGCCGACGAGAAGCGGCCATTCTTCGGGAAAATCAGCAAAAAGCTCGCCCATCACAACGGTTTCCCGGGCTCGAAGTGGCTGGCGGGAAAGTTCACGCCCTTGGCCTGCAGGTCCATCAGGAAGCGCGGGCGCACGCCTGTCGCCTCGAAGTGGCCATGGATGTTGCCATCGGGATCGGTCTTCACGCGCACGAACTTGTAGATCTCCTGCATCTGGAGGATATCGCCCTCCATTCCGGTGATTTCGGCGATGGAGGTGATGCGGCGCTTGCCATCCGAGAGACGCTGAAGCTGTACGATCAGACGGATGGCTGCCGCGATCTGGCCACGGATCGATGTCTGCGACATGGGCAGGCCGGCCATGCCGATCATCTGCTCAAGGCGCGACACCGCCTCGCGCGGGTTGTTGGCGTGGACGGTGGCCATTGAGCCTTCATGGCCGGTGTTCATGGCCTGAAGCATGTCGAAAGCCTCCTCGCCGCGGCACTCGCCAAGGATGACCCGATCAGGGCGCATGCGCAGAGCGTTCTTGATCAGGTCGCGCTGGCGGATTTCGCCCTTTCCTTCCAGATTGGGTGGCCGCGTTTCCATGCGGGCCACATGCGGCTGCTGGAGCTGAAGCTCGGCCGCATCCTCGATGGTGATCAGGCGCTCGTCTTCAGGAATGAAGGCGGAGAGCGCGTTCAACATCGTGGTCTTGCCAGAACCCGTACCGCCCGAGATGATGATCGTCGTCTTGCAGCGCGACGCCTGCGCCAGAAGTTCCGCCATCTGCGGCCTGAGTGCGCCGACCTCGACCAGCTTGTCGAGGCCGAGCTTCTTCTTGGAGAACTTGCGGATCGAGACCAGCGCGCCGTCCACGGCGATGGGCTTCACCGCCACGTTGACGCGCGAGCCATCAAGGAGCCGCGCATCGCAAAGCGGCTGGCTCTCGTCGACGCGGCGGCCAACGGCCGAAACGATTTTGTTCACGATGCGCAACAGATGCGCGTCGTCGCGGAAGCGGGTGTTGGTCCGCTCCATCTTGCCGCGCCGCTCCACATAAACGACATCAGGGCCATTGATGAGGATGTCGGCGATGGTGTCGTCCTTGAGCAGCGGCTCAAGGGGCCCAAGGCCGGTCATCTCATCGATGATCTCGCCAACGAAGGCGTTGAGCTCAGCGCTGTTCAGCGCCAGCCGCTCGTTCACGACATACTGCTGCACAAGGCCGAAGATCTGGCGCTTCGCCTCTTCGGGTGGCATCTTTTCCAGCGCCTGGAGGTTCACCTCTTCCAGCAGCTTGCGGTGAAGGCGCACCTTGGCGTCGAGCAATTTCTCGCTGACCAGCAGCTTGCCGGCTTCGCTGTCCGACAATGCTTCGGGCGCGACAGCAGCCACGACGATAGGCGCAGTGACGGGGTCATGCGCGGGTGGCTGGAGCATCGCTTCGGTCGCTTCCGCAAACATTGGCGGCGGCGCGGGCAGTGTTTCCACAACGCGTGCCGGCTCTGCTGCGGCCAATGGTGGTGGTGGCAGCTCATCCACCGGTGAGGTGGCACGCAGCGACGAGAAGCGCGTGAACTGGGACAGCCGCTCGGAGAAACGCCCGCTCATGCCGCTTCCACTTCCGCCAGCACGACCTTGCGAAGGTCCTGCGCCACATTGTTGCCCTTCTCGACAGCATCAAGCGGCACGCCGCGATCGATCGCTTCGCGCACGAGCTTGTAGTTGTTGCTCACCGTGCCGGCGAAGCTGTCCTTCAGCGCGGCTTCCAGATCGCTTCGTTTCAGCCCTGCGCCGAACATGCGCTGCTCGAAACGGTTGACGATGACGCGCGGCTTCACGCCCTCGCCGAGCTTGGAGTTGAGCGCACCTGCGAGATTACCGGCCAGCCGCAGGCCGGGAACGGTTGTCTCGGTTACCACGAAGACCTTGTTGGAGCCGGCGATCACCGCGTCGCTCCAGTCGAACCACGTGCGCGGCATGTCGAGCACGACATAGCGAAAGCGGGCCAGCGCAAGATCGAGCAGCTTCATCACCACCGCCGGATCAGGAGAGCGACTTTCCGCCGGACGGTTGGGAGCGGCCAGCACCATCAGACCCGAGGGATGCGGTGACAGCATCACCTCCATCAGCTGTGCGTCGAGACGCTGCGGGTTGGGGCCGATGGCGTCAAGGTCGAGGCGCGATTCGACGTCGAGGTGGAAGGCGCAGGAGCCGTTCTGGAAATCGAGGTCGACAAGGCAGACGGAGGTCTTCTCCTTGGTTGCCATCAGCGTCAGCGCTGTCTGGATCGCGAGAGTGGTCACGCCAACACCGCCAGCCGCCGGCAGGAACGCGAGGATCTGCGCTTCAGCGCCACTTTCCGGCTGGGCTTCCGCCTGCATCGCCTTGACGCAGGTCCGGGCCAACTCGACGGGATCGACGGGCTTGGTCATGAAATCCGCGACCTTGATCTGGATCAGCCAGCGGGCAACACCCTCGTCAAAGGCCTCCGTAACCACCACGACCGGCGCACGGCCGGCGAGGCGTCCCATCAGCTCCCGCAGTGCCAGAAGGTCGTCGCGGTTGCGGGCATCGAGGTCGACGATGACGATGCGGGCGGCGGTAAGGTCGATGGTCTCGTCGCTGACGTGGCGACCAAGGCGCATCTTCAGCAGACCGTTTGCACCGAAAACGCCCTTGACCGCTTCGTTGAAGGCGGGATCGGGCGAGATCAGGACGATCTCGCCGTCTCGGGCAGCAGGTTGTTGTTTTGCGACGAACATTTCGTCAGCTCCGGTTCTTCTGAAGGTCAATCAAGGTTTGGGCGGCGCAGCGTTGGTCAGCAGGACCGGCATCGGAGCTGCCGGGGGAGCGTCATCGCCGCTCGGCCGCTTGCGCAACCTCTCGATCGCTGCGGCAGCGTGCTCACCACTGCTGCCGTGTTCCACGGTGCGGGATGCCTGATTCCAGGGATCGATGATATGCATGGCTTTGTTGGCTGCGACGGCGTCACCTGCCCCGAAGCTGACGGTGTCACGCCTGTCGAGATACTTGTCGCAGGCACCGGCGGATAATGCGCAGCCAAAAGCCAGGAGGACGCGCACGGACTTAGCGGTTGACATTGCTCACTCCCGAAATGTCGAGGATGTGGCCCTGGCCGGCCTTGCGATGCACGGCGGCAAGAGGCTCGAAGGGCGAAGTGCGCGGATGGCCGTCGCGCGGCACCTCCTGACGTCCCATCAGGAAACGATCCACATCGTTGGCCGGCTTGCTCGTATCGAGCGGCGTGCGCGCCATCTGACCGGGCCGGAGAGGCTGGACGAGGTGCGGCGTGACAATGATCGCCAGCTCCGTCTCCTTCTGCTGGAAGCTCTTCGAGCGAAAGAGCGTACCAATGATGGGCACGTCGCCGAGCCACGGAACCTGTTCCGTCGTCGCCTGGTTGACGCTCTGAAGCAGGCCGGCGACCGCGAAGCTCTGGCCGCTTTTCAGTTCAACCACGGTGGAGGCGCGGCTGACGATCAGGCGCGGAATGCTGATCTGCCCGACTTTGACGGAGTCCGTAGATGAGTCGATCTGGCTGACCTCGGGCTCGATCTTCAGGTTGATCATGCTGCCAGCGAGGACGGTTGGCGTGAAAGTCAGGCCGACGCCGAACTTCTTGAACTCGACGGAGATCTGGCCCTGGTTCTGGGCAACCGGAATGGGAAGTTCGCCACCGGCGAGAAAACTGGCCTTTTCGCCCGACATCGTCACGAGGTTTGGCTCTGCCAACCGGCGTGCAACACCCTGTTCCTCAAGCGCATCAATAAGCACATCGATGTTGATGCCGCTGCGGACAAGCTGGCCGATAATGGTGCCGAAGGGCGCATTCGCGCCTGCGGCCAGCGCATTTGCGGCGAGACCGGTGATGGAAACGCCGTCCTTGTCGACACCCACGACCTGGCGACCGCTGATCAGACGTCCATCGCTGCCGCGCGAGCGCAGCCGCACGCCAAGATCACGACCTGCCTGGCGCGAGACCTCGATGAAGCGCACTTCGAGCATCACCTGCTGCGGACTGCTGACGCGCATCTGGTTGATCACCTCGCCGCCGTGGCTGCGGGCAATTCTGGCCGCACGGTCAGCCGCCACGGCGTCACTGACACGGCCGTTGAGCACCAGCTTGCCGGCCTGTGGTGCGACACGGACGCCGGCCTCGCCAGCACTACGGATGTCCTGTGCGGCGCGCGGGGCGTTCTGGGTGACGTCCACCTCAATGACGCCAACCAGCTTCTTGTCCGCATCGTAGACCGAAACACTGGTCACGCCGACCTTCTTGCCGAGGATATAGATGGAACGGTCCGTCAATGGCACGGCGTCGGCGATCTCGGGATCGCCCACCACGATGTCGGTGAAGCTCTGGTCGGTGCGCAGCGTCTGGGAGGTGCGGTGCACGACACTGACGTTCTGGGCGCTGCCATTGAAGCGCACCTGCCGGGTCTGGGCGTTGACATCGAAGCTGGTTGCGAGCGGCAGCACGGCCGTGGCCAGCGCGGCGGCGAGGAGCCTTGAGCGCAAGCCCGTGATAATGGGGGAGCGGGTCATGTCGGTTTTCATGGTCATGGCCGCCCCTCAGCGCTGCTTGTCGGTCAGAACGGTGTAGTCTTCGGTCTTCCCGTTGCGTGTCACGGTCACCGTGCTCGTGCGCCTGCCGTGGCTTGCGGTGGTGTCGGCATCGGCGGTGGAAAGAAGATCCTTCGCGCCGACGCGGCCCATCGCACCTGCGGCCTGCTCGCCGGCCCGCCGCAACATCAGGGACATCGAGCCCATCGAACCGGCCAGCGCCACGCGCTTCGCGTCCTGCGGCATCACTTCAAGCGTTGCGGAGCGGATGTTGGCCGGTTTCTCGCTGCGCTGGTCGATCACCTGGTCGATCGCCATGACGCGGATGTCCTGCAACAGCAGGTCCGTGTAGCTGCGCTCGCCCTCCAGGTTGCGCGTCAGCATGACGTTGACCCGGTCGCCCGGCATCACGAGGCCGGCGACGCCTTGCGTTTCGCTCAGTGCAATCGACACTGCCGTCATGCCTGGCGAGAGGATGGAAGACAGAATTGCACGCTGGCCAGGGCCGGTGATCTTGGCTGTCAGCACCGGTTCGTTGGCCTCCATCGGCGCGATGACGACGCGGCGCTCGGGGCCTTTCAGCATGTCGGCAATGGTGCGAGCCGCACCCTCGGGAATTGCTGCTTCTGGCCAGGGTGCTTCCTTCAGCTGCTGTGAAGAAAGCTCCATGCCGAAACGCAGCGGCTGGGCGGCAACGACCACGGTTCCCATGGCGATCTGCGGCTGGACGGGGGCGGCAACGACGGGTTTGCGCGCATTGCGATCAAGATAGTAGCGTCCGCCGACAACGGTGACGCCGCCGACGGCGACCGCAATGCCGACCATGATAATCGCCGGTCCACGCATGAATGAAGCCTCCAGTCCCGGTTGGCCCGGGTTGAGTGGAAGCATGCAGTGCGATCCTCAATGGAGATGTAAACGTTCCCTGAAACCTCCCGGAACGGTTAAATCTCATTTGCCAATTCGATTCCTCGCAATTGGATTCACCAGAAAGCAAGACTTTCGAAACCGGCAGTTTACGCTGCGGGAACCAAGGCGACGATCATTACAATTCGAATGAAAGGGAAAACCCGCCCTTCCGATAAGGCCCCGTTCACTGTCCGGCAGATCACGACGGGGCGGACCAATGACGATGACTGTAATCAGGAAGCCGGCGGTGCGGCCTTTTCATGAGGCCAGCATCCGCTTCAGCGGCTGGCGGCGTGAATGTGACACGGCGGTCCAGAATGGCGCCACGTTGCGCGCCGGGGCGATTGCTGCCCTCATGACCATTGGACTTGTGTTTGGGCCACAGGTGCAGCCATCGCCAGCAGAAGCGAGCAGGATAACGGTGGCTGCGAAGCCGGAACTGGTCAGTGTCAAGAACGAGGAGCGTTTTCCGGGTGTTTCGCTTGCGGAAGTTGCTTTCTCGGGAGTCCCTTTTGCAGTGGCCTCCAAGGAAACGACTGCTTCGGAAACCACAGCCTCGTTCGGCCCGATGCGCCGCGGTGCGCCGGGCCGTGATCAGGCGGAAGCGCCGGTGGCAACTGCTTTGCCCATCGCGGTGGTGGATGGGGTCACGCTGAAGGCAGGCGACATGCTGGTCCGCCTCGCCTCCATATCGCCGCCCGCCACCGAGCGCATGTGCAAGCGGCTGGAC
>JBOFUS010000602.1:0-1526 GCA_051652685.1 Beijerinckiaceae bacterium | reverse complement strand
CGCTCACCATGCTGCCCCCGCGCAGCTGCCTGTTCTTCGCGGGCGGCGTTACGCTGCGCATCGACGGCCTCAACGTGCCCTGCCGGTACTCGGGCCGCGCCATTGCTGCGCACTTTCCGGATCGCGAGAACCTCGACCTCGCTTTCGTCAAGGCAGCGCGCCGCGCGCGGGGGCTCGTCGCCTGGGTCGAGAAGCCGGGCGTTGTCCACTACGGTGAAACGGTTGAGGTCCGCGTGCCGGAACAATGGACCTATTCCCCGGCCTGACAGAACCGGGCTTTGTTCACTCACCTTCCCAGCGGAAGCGCAGGATAAGCGTACGTTGGGCAATGGAGAAGTTGTTGTCCGACAGGAGCGTCACGATCAGACTGCCTGCGGTGTCGCGATGCAGCGACAGGCCTTCCATGTTGTCAATATGGTATGCGTTGTCAGCTTCCAGAACTGTTTCACCATCAAGCAGTGCACCGGGCGTTACGTCTGCCGCCTTGATGCGCCGAAGCCGCATGGCCACGCCGCGCCGGGGCGAGAAACGCCTCTCCAGCACCGCAATATCGCCATTGGGCAGAGCATCGATGGCGGTAAGATCGAAACCCTCGCGGCGGGCGAGACGGATGGGGAAACTGTCCCGGCCATCCACCGACATCACGAAACCGTCGGTAGGCTCATCGGCAGCGCCAGAGCGCTCTGACAGGCCGATCAGCCGGCCAGCCAGGGGCGTGCCGACGGGAAAGACACCCAGCCCTTCGATGCCACGGTTCTCCCGCCACTCGGCCACACCTTGCGGCAAGGGGATAGGCTGGCCGGGGCCCGGTGTGCCATCTGCGCCGAGATCAAAGGCGAGCAGCGTATGGTCCCTTTCGATCCCGACATAGGCTTTGCCATCCGAAACCGCGAGGCTCTCGGCGTCCCACAATCCCACATCCTTGGCGCGACGGCCGCTGGCCAGCCTGAGGGGTCCGATACTTGCGTTCTCGACTCCCGTCGGCGCGCCCTCCCTGTCAACGGTGAGCCGACCACGCAGCCAGTCGCCGGTGTCGGTGAGAGCCAGGAATGTTTGACCATCCGGTCCTGTATGGATGGCCGAGAGCCCGCCGAACTGAGGGTCGGCGGCGCGCAGCTCGATGCCGCCCAGATACGTCAGCGCGCCAAAGCGCCGTGTCTCGGTGTCGCCCCGGCGAAACTGCAGCACGGGGTAACCCACGATGCGGATGCTCTCCGCCGCCATGCGCCGGTCGATGGCAGGGCCACCCTGACCGGCAATGAGTGCCAGCGACAGCACGCCCACCAGCGCCACTGCGGCGAACCCCGCACGCTTCGGCCAGCCTCGTTGCGGGGCCACCGTGGCGGTCACCGCCCGGCGGCTCTCCGCCGGCGCGGCATGGTGGGTGCAGGCGTCGACTGGTCGTCGAAGAGCTCGGCCAGTTCGTCTGTCATCACGCCACCCAGCTCTTCCGCGTCCACGATGGTGACGGCCCGGCGATAATAGCGCGTCACGTCATGGCCGATGCCGATGGCAAGCAGTTCGAC
>JBOFUS010000601.1:0-1577 GCA_051652685.1 Beijerinckiaceae bacterium | reverse complement strand
TGGGTCTATGGTCCGCAAGGCTTCCACAATCCTCTGGAAGGCATGGCGCTGAGCCCCGCACTCGAAAGCCGCTTTGTCTATACCGGTTTTTTGAGACGCGGCGTATCGGAGTCCGTCATCGACCTCGGCCCGCTGCCGGACGACTATACCCTCGTGACGGCTGGCGGCGGCGGCGATGGCGCACCGATGTTTGATGCGGTGCTGCGGGCGCATCGCACGCTGGACAATGACCGGAAGCCCCTGCTGATGGTGCTCGGCCCCTACATGCGAAGTGAGGAGCGGGAGGCGCTGCGACGCGAGGCCGAGGGCCTCGACGATATCCGCATGATCGACTTCCACAACCGGCACGAGGCGCTGATGGCACGCGCTTCGGCAGTGATTTCGATGGCGGGCTACAACACGTTCTGCGAAATCCTGTCCCTCAACAAGCGCGCCATCCTGATGCCGCGCACCACGCCGCGCCGTGAGCAGATTATCCGCGCTGAACGTGCCGAAGCGCTGGGGCTTGCCGCCATTGCTCCGCCGGAGCTTGCGGAGGATACGCCGGTCCTCGCAAATCTGATGCGTGCGTTGCCCTTCCGCGATCTCCCGTTTGCCCATGGTGCGGACGCCATGCTGAACGGGCTCGAGACCGTCTGCGACCGCGTGGCCGCCATGCCGGGCCCGGCACTGCGTGAGGCCTTTCTGCCGCCAGCCGCCGAATGAGCCAAGCTGATCTTTTGAGCTCCGCGCCCGGCCGTATCCTTTTCATCCTGAAAGGCTATCCGCGTCTGTCGGAAACCTTTATCGCGCAAGAGATCCGCACGCTGGAGAAGCGTGGCTTCAGGCTGTCGATCTCATCGCTGCGCCATCCGACGGATAAGCGCACCCATCCGGTGATCGGGGAAATCGTGGCACCCGTCGCCTATCTGCCGGAATACCTGCACGACGAACCCTTGCGTGTCTGGCGCGGGTTCCTGAAGGCGCGTCGCATGCCGGGTTTCCGGGAATGCCTGAGCCTCTTCTGGAAAGACCTGAAGCGCGACATCACGCGAAACCGCGTCCGACGGCTCGGACAGGCCTGCGTGCTGGTTGCCGAGATGCCGCGGGGCGTCACGCATCTGCATGCGCATTTCATCCATACGCCGGGCAGCGTCGCGCGTTACGCCAGCATCATGACGGGCCTGTCCTGGACGTGCTCGGCCCATGCCAAGGACATCTGGACAACGCCGGAGTGGGATCTGCGCGAGAAGCTTGCCGAAATGCGCTGGGCGGTGACCTGCACACAGGCCGGCCGGACGACGCTGGCCGCTCTCGCGCCGTCGGAAAGCACGGTGCGGCTGGTCTATCACGGGCTCGATCTCTCGCGCTTTCCACCGCTGATCGCGCCATCCTCGGAGCGCGACGGTCGCAATGCCGACAAGCCCGTACGCCTGCTCACCGTTGCCCGCGCGGTCGCGAAGAAGGGCCTCGACACGCTGCTTTCAGCGCTCGCGAAACTGCCTTCCGATCTCGCATGGACCTGGTCGCATATCGGCGGCGGGCCATTGACGGATGCGCTCAAGGCGCAGGCGAAGCAGCTTGGCATCGCGGATCGC
>JBOFUS010000600.1:0-1642 GCA_051652685.1 Beijerinckiaceae bacterium | reverse complement strand
TTGCCCCGCATGAGATTGCCCGCAGGCGTTCCAACCGTCATCGGCTGTGGCTCCGTCATCCGCTGTCTCGCATCCGTTCTTTGAAAGACGGCATAGCGAAAGGCACGGCGCGCGCAAGCTTGCTGGCTGAATTGTCTCTCTCGGCGAACTGTCAGGCAGCGCGCATTTGCCGTTCAAGCGCATCCAGCGCCTCGCGCAGTTCGCTGGAGGCGTGCAGCAAACTCTCTGCAACGTCACTCGCCTCCGAGGCGGCGCGGCCGGTTTCCTGTGCAGATTGGCTTGTCGCCTCGACATCTCCGAGGATGACGCTGGCGACCTGCGCCGTTTCCTCGACACTGCGGCTGATGGCCTCCGTCGCGCGGGATTGCTCTTCAACCGCGTGGCGCACGAACTCGGCCACTTCCTTCAGGTCGCCCACGCCGCCGACCATGCCCGAAATTCCTGCCCGGAGGCTGTCACCGGTGCGGCCCATATCGCCGATCAGCGATCTTATCTCGTGGGAAGCACGGGCGGCCTGACCGGCCAGTCCCTTGACCTCGCCCGCCACAACCGCAAAACCCCGCCCGGCCTCGCCGGCGCGCGCCGCCTCGATGGTGGCGTTGAGCGCGAGAAGATTGGTCTGTTCAGCGACTGTCGTGATCAGATCGACGGCTTCACCTGCGCGTGCGGCAATATCCGACAACCGTGCCGCTTCGCCGTCGGCCACATCGGCCCTCTCCGCCATCAGTTCTACCGCCTCCACGATGCGGAAACCCTGGCCGGCCACATCCTGGATCGAGATCGCCAGTTGCGAAGTAGCTGCGGCCATAGACTGGATTGACGCCGTATTGCCCTCGAGGCTGTTCCGCGCAGTGACCGAGCGTTGCTGCGTGTCCTCGGCTGCGCTTGCCAGAATGGTCGCCTGCGCGGTGATGGTTTCAGCGCCGGATGCCACGCGCTGCGATGCACCCAGCACCACTTGCGACAGCGTGCGGATCACAGCAATGAGCTGCTCGCTCCGCTCAAGCCCGGCGCTGGCTGCGGCAAGTTTTTCCCGCTCCATTGCCTGCATGCGGCGGCTGGTCTCGCGCAGACCATCGACGCGCAAGGCCATGCGGCCAACCTCGTCCTTGCGGTCCTGATCCTCGACCGCGCTGTCGAGATCGCCTTCACCCATTCTCTCCAGCCGCGTGGTAAGCCGCCCCAGCGGGGCCGTGACGAGCCGGCGGACAATCACCAAACCGAGCAACGCCAGCAGGAGTGCCGCAGAACCAGCGGCGATCATGATCTGGCCGTTGACATGCGCCGCCGCGCCCGCCGCGGCCGTCTCGCGCTGCGTCTCGGAAATCTGCAAGGCCACAAGCTTGTCAATTGCTGCCGTTGTCGGCTCGATGGCCGGATAGAGCCGCGTGTCGAGCAGCATCGCCAACCGGTCGACGTTCATCTCCTGAAGAAGCTTGACGATGTCGGCTATCACAGCGTTGGAGTTGAACGCAGCGCGTTCGGCCCCGGCCGCCAGTGCCTTTTCGTCTTCGGTCAGGGAGGTTGCAATATAGGCCTTCCAGCGTTCTGCAATCACAGCCTTCGACGCTTCGATCCTCTTGATCCCGTCGGCGAAGCTCAGCGAGCCGCCGCGCACCTTGTGCGACGCATCCACGATATC
>JBOFUS010000599.1:0-8706 GCA_051652685.1 Beijerinckiaceae bacterium | reverse complement strand
TCCGCGCCGCGAGGTTCACGGTCTGCTCTGGGAGCTGGCGCTCGGTGATGTCGCGACACTTGACCGGTTTGAGGACGTGCCCCGGCTCTACCGGAAAGTGAGCCAGCCGGTGATCACGCCAGGCGGCATCCGGCGGGCGATGGTCTATGTCGGCCGGTCGGCCGATCCCGGTCGTCCACGCCCTGGCTATCTTCAGGACGTGCTGCGGGCCGCCGAGGCACTCGTTCTGCCATCAGCGCAACTCGCCGAGATGCGCCGCTTTGGTGATGCGCGCCCCGTGATTGCAGCACCTTCGACAGCGGCAAAACTGCAAAAGTGGCAGTGGACCCCGTAAAAATCCGGGTTCCGGAGATTACCGGATCAGCGGGCGGCCAACGCATTGGCGAGGCGTACGAAGCCCGCGACATCCACTGTCTCTGCCCGTGCTTCTTCTGCGATGCCGGCGGCCACCAGAAGCCCGAGCGGATCGCCAAGCGGCTTGAGCGATTGCCTCAGCATCTTTCGCCGTTGGCCAAACGCCGCCATGGTTACCTGCTGCAGATGCGTCAGGCTGCACGGCAGCGGCGCTGGCCTCGGGATCATCTGGATGATGCTCGAGGTCACTTTCGGCGGCGGCAGAAAGGCTTGAGGCGGCACATCAAACAGGATGCGCGCTTCCGTGCGCCAGCCGGCGAGAACCGATAGCCGGCCGTGGTCCTCCCGGACAGAGGGTGTCGCGACCAACCGCTCGGCCACCTCGCGCTGCACCATCACGGTGATCGACGCAAAGAAGGGCGGCCACGTCGGGGCTGTCAGCCATCCCACGATGAGCGGCGTGGCGACGTTGTAGGGCAGGTTCGCGACGATGCGGCAAGGCTGGCCGCCGGCGATGGCCGCAAGGTCAATCTTCAATGCATCGCCTTCGATCACGTCCAGTTTCCCCGGATAGTGCTTTGCGATGCTCTCCAGCGCTGGCAGGCAGCGGCGATCCATCTCAATGGCCGTGACGTGCCGCGCGCCACAGGCGAGCAGCGCGCGCGTCAGCCCGCCGGGACCTGGGCCGATCTCGATGATATGATGGTCTTCAAGCGATCCGGCCGCGCGGGCAATCTTCGCAGTGAGGTTGAGATCAAGCAGGAAGTTCTGGCCGAGCGCCTTGACGGCCGAAAGACCATGTGCGGCGATAACCTCCCGGAGTGGGGGCAGGTCGTCCAGCTGGGCCAGGGGGGCCTCCTCAGGCTCCGGCGGAAATCAGCGCCGGATATCCGCCTTGGAACGGAGTTCCGCAAGATAGGCACCGGACGTTCCCTGCAGGTTCTTCTCCTGCAGTTCCCGTTCAATCTTGCTTCGCAACGCGATGTTGTCCTGCCGCTCGTGCTTCTCGCAGACAGCCAGCATCTCGATGCCCTGCTCGGTGCGGTAGGGGGGCGTGAGGCGGCCAAGCGGTGTCTTGGCAAGCATGTCGTTGAGCGGTTTCCCAAGATCGCTGGAAGAGCGTGATACACGTTCCTTGACGGCGACGTCGCGCAAGGCCCGCATGGTCTCCACACCGGTATCGCAATCGGTGAAGCGTCCGCGCGCGGCAGCCGCGTCCCGCTCGCGAACGGCAGGCGAGGTTCCCGAAGGCACCACGAAAACCACCTGTCGCAGCACGTAGTCCGTCACCGCTGCCTCGCCCCTGGCGGCACGTCGATCCATCTCGGCGTTCAACTCCGAGTTTGAAATGTTCTTCGAACGGGCGCGTTGGCGGAGCAATTCGCCCCAGATCGTCTCCGACGAAATCCTGGCGCGCACTGCGGCCGGATCGATGCCGGCTTTCTGCAGGTTCTGTTCGAACTGGATGGGAGTCTGGCGCGCGCGCTGGGCAAGACCGCTCATCATGTCTTCCATATGCGTGTCAGTGACCCGCATGCCCTGCCTGCGCCCCTCGGCAAGTTTCACCTTGTCGTCAATCAATTCCTGGATGGCGGCGGGGCGGCTCAACGGCTGGCGAAACAACTGGCTCTGCACACGCATCCGCTGGTCGACATCCCGCGCCGTGATGGGTTCTCCGTTGACGGAGGCGACAGTTGACTGGGCAAAGGACGCCTGAGGGCTGATCAGCGCCGCGGTGATAATCATTCCCGTCATCAGGAAACGATGCCGAATGGAAACCTTCATCAGCGAATACCATCCACAGTAGCGGGCGTTTCGCCCTTCCGGTAATTCAACTCGCCCAGATTCTTCAATTCCAGCCGCATCATATAGGCCGTTGTCGTTGTCTTCTTCTGACCGACGAAATCGCTGTTCGACCGCACGTAGTTGAACGAGAAGACAGTGCATTCGTCGGCGTAGCCAAACCCGACGGAGTAGGACGCAGGCCGGAAAGGCGAGTTCTTCAGTTTGCCGCTGGTCAGCGAGTTCGGGATCCGCGTCACCGCAATGTCGCGATCCAGAAGATACCGGTCGAGATCAAGCGAGATGTTACCAGTCACATACCAGTTTGTCGGCAATGAAATCGTCGACCCCACCGTTACGCCCTCGCGCCGCCGGACGAACCCGAGATCAGGCTGCGCATCCTGGCGCGCATAGGTGATTGTCGAATATGTCCGTCCGATGGCAAATCCGGTGCTCAGTTCGAGGCGCTTTAGTCGAAGCGTCTCGTCATCAAAACGTCCGCGCGCGACGAAGTTGACGCCTGGCCCCATGGCAGCGGCGAAACGCCCGACATAGTCCGACCTGGATTTGTCCAGCCCGGAGTTCAGGCCAGTATTGAGCAGGTCGGTGGTACCCCAGCCGTAGGGCCGGTAGGAATTGCGTCCCGCCAGATGATACGACTGGCCAACCATGGCGTTGACGTAGGCACCACCCGCAAAGGTCGCGGTGTACTGCGCCCCGACGCTGGCACGCGTTCCACCCTCAATCCTGTCATAGCCGGAAAACCGGTTCAGCGAGAACAGGTTCGCGTCGCTGAACAGAAGACTTTGCGAATCCTCGTTCGGCGAGCGGCCGATGCGCGTCTCGTCCGGCCGGACAACGATTTGCGCAATCGGCTCAAACAGGTGACTCACCGTGCCCGTCATTGCGATGAATGGATAACGGTACTCGAGGCCGATGGCAGGGTTGGCTCTTACCGCCGTCTGTTCATTCGCCAGATAGCTTGCCTGCTTTTCGCTGCCGAAAGCGGCAAGATTGGAGAGGCCGCCGGTGTTGCCAACAGCATTGTTCAGATCGAGTGAGTGGTGTGCAGCCGACAGTTGCGCACTTACAAATGGCGTCCAGACCTGGCCAATCGGATCAATAAAGTTGCGCCGCCATGCAAGTGTCGCCGTTGCGCGGTTTGTCGTTCCGCCAATGCCGCGCAGGAGGCATTGGCCGCGCCTGTAGGTGACGCAGCCGTTATACAGGCTGTAGGCACTGACCCCATTTTGATAATAATTGAATATTGGCGGTGAGTTTAACCATGTGTTGGGCGAGTTCCTCGTCGAGGCAAATCGCTGTGCCAGCGGCGGAAGACCGACATAATCCGGCAACTCACGTGTGATTGACGTCACATTCAGATCGAAATTCAGCTCGCCGCCGATGACATCCGGCTGAAAGCGTCGGTTGAAATCAAGAACGGGATGAACGACGGGACTTTGTTTCTGCCAGTCCACCGACGTTTGGCCCTGGAAATAAAATCCAGCCAGGTCAAAATAAGACTTATCGGTCTTTCCTTGCAGATAAACAGTCGAGATTGTCTCTTTGTTGTACAGGTTACCGAGCGCTTCGGATTTGATGCGATAGTTGTTCAGATAAAACTTGTCCGTGGTGAGTGCCACGTCCCAGCCGAAGGTCCAGCGCTGGTTGATCAGGAAACGACCTGTTGTTTCGATGGACCCGCGCAGATCGCGCTTTTCGATCTTGGTGAAGGCGAGATCGGGGCCATTGGCCAACCACGCCTTGTCGCCCGGCCCGGTCGGCGGAGCGAACAGCGCCTTGTTGGGCCCAGCGGGTCCGGCCAGAAAAGCATTCGAATCACTCTGGAATATGCCGGACACCCGAATATTGTAGACCCCGGTCTCAAGCCGGTGACGCCATTCGACCTCGTTGTGCAGTCCCTGGCGGCTGTAGACTGTGGGTGTCCACAAGACATCATAGTGCGGAGCCGCAGCCCAATACACGGGAAGCGAAACCGCGAAGCCCGTGGTGCTCCGGTTGGAATACCGTGGCGTCAGAAGGCCGGACTTGCGGCGCACCGTCGGGTCGGGAGCGGAGAAGAACGGGATGTAGGCGACCGGAACCCCGAAGAACTCCAGCCTCGCGTCCTCGTAGTAGATCATCTGCTCGGAATTCTTGGCGATGATGCGCGCGGCCTTCACCTGCCAGAGAGGCGGCCGCTCGGGATGGTCCTTGCAGGAATCGCAAGCCGTGTAGATCCCGCGCTCGAACACCGTCGTTTCACCGTCGGTGCGCTCGCCGCGCGCTGCGGTGATCCGCTGTTTGTCCGGCGAAACCACGCGAAGCGAATCGATGAAGCCATCCCGGAAGTCATCGGTCAGTTCGAAGCGGTCGCTGTAGATGATCTGGCCGGTCGAGTCGGTCAGTTTGGCGTTGCCTTCAGCGTAGACACGCTTTGTCTTGCGGTCATAGATGACCTTGTCCGCTTCGAGTATCCGGCCCTGATAGTAGAGCTGAACGTCTCCCCGGGCTTCGACGCGCTCGCTGTTGTTATCATAAACGATCTCGCGCGCGTCCACGAGCAGGCGCGCTTTCTGTCCGCTGTCGGCCTGCCTGCTCAACTGATCGTTGAGCGTCTGGGCAGAAACCTCAAGGGCGGCCGCAAGGCAAAGTGCCGCCGTTGCAGCCGAGGCAAGCAGCAACCGCTTTCTGGAGCTTGACATGCGGCTGATGAGCACCCCCTCCATCAGCCATCCTCTTGATGCAAAAGCACGAGCGTTCCGAGCAAAGACCCAATGACAGCCGGCAACCAGGCAGCAGTAAACGCACTGAGCGCACCCGCAGCACCCAGATCACCGGCAATCTGCGTGAACACGTAAAGCAGAAACCCCGCTCCCACGCCACTCAAAACGAGGCGGCCGACGCCGCCAAATCGGAAGAATCTTAACGAAACGGAAGCGGCGACAATAACCATCGCAATGAGCAAAAGCGGCTTTGCCAGAAGAGTTTGATAGCGAAGGCGGTAGCGGGTGGCGTCAAGACCGGCAAGCTCCAGCTGCTGGATCGCGGCTGGCAGTCGCCAGAAGGATACGACCTCCGAAGCGCCAAACGCCTGCCGAACCTCGTCACGCGTGAGATTCGTCGCCAACAGATAGGCAGGAGCGACAAGCGGCTCCAGTCCGGGCGTCAGGATCCGTGCAGCCTCCAGCCGCCAGAACCCGTTCTGCAGTTGCGCGGTTTCCGCCTCGACCCGTTCGAGAAAAATGCCGTTCCGATCAAAAACGAAGACGGTAACGGCGGTCAGCGTCGTGCCCGCCTCACTGCCGGCTGCAGCGGCACGAATGATCGAACTGCCATCGACGGACAGTTGCCGGACGAAGCGGCTCCGCGTGCTGACATCGGCCTGTCGCGAGAAAAGGCGGGCTTCCAGCACATCAGCCCGCCGTTTCAGGCTTGTGGCGATTGGATTGAGCAACCCCGTCGCCAGCGCGCCAAGCAACAGGGCGACCAGGACCGCGGGAAAGCCAAATTGCCAGACGGACACACCGGCCGCTCTGGCAATGACCAGTTCAAGCTTCCGGCTGAGGCCAAGGAAGGCCGCCAGACTGCCGAACAGGACAGCGAACGGCAGAACCTGTTCTGCTATGATGGGCGTGCGGAAAAAGGCAAGACGCGCAAGGGTTGCCGTGCTCGCGTCAACGCCGTCACCTGCCCGGCGGATCAACTCCACGAGGTCGATCAGGTAGACAAGGCCGAAGACGGTCGCGAAAACAGCCGCGATGGCCTGGATGAACCGGATCGAGAGATAGCGCCCGAGGGTCAGGCCAATACCGATCATGCCGCGCGGACCCTTGCGCGAAGGGCTTTTGCGCGCGTGGCAAGGCGCTGCAAGGACCTGGCCGCCACCGGCGGCAGGGGAATGGAGGTGAATGCCGGAAGCGACTTTCCCGACATCGCGCGCCACGATATCCAACCGCTGATTACACAAGCGCCAAGCGGTACGGCATAGATCAGCGGCACGAAAGCCGCGGACCGGGTTGCAAGGCCGGAGGCACTGAAACCGGCGATCCTGAGGGCAACCATGGCGATGACTGCGGCGGCAATCGCCGAGCCGCGTCCTTGCCGGGTCGTCTGTGCCTGGCCAAGCGCGGCAAAGCCGATCATCATGCAACTGAGCGCGTAAAGCGGACCGGCAAAGCGTTCATGAAGCTCTGCCCGGAACCGGCCCGACTGAAGCTTGAAGTAGAGTTCGTTCCGGTCCGGATTGAGCAGGCTGAGCGTGCTGCGTTCGCGCGGCTTGTAAATGACATTGGGGTCGGTTTCGCCGAACTGGTCGAGATCAATCGCGTAGCGATCATAGGCGACGATCGCGGAGTCATCGGTCGTTCCCTGTTGCCGGTGGACGCTGCCCTGTTCGAGAACCATGTAGGCCGAACCGCCGGCCTCGACGATCCGTCCGCGCTCGGCGAGATATGTCGTCTGTTTGTCCCGGTTGCGGGCATCATGGATCATGATCCCGAGCATAGCGCCATTGCTTGCCTTCTCGCGGTAGTGAAACGTGATTCCCTTGTCGAGGGTGGTGAAGCGCCCCTCCTGCAGGAACTTCGTCACCACGTCGGCCTTGATCTGGGTAAGCAGGTCACGCAGGTCACGGAAGCTCTGCGGCATGGCAAAAATGGTGATGTAGGCTACCCCGGCAAGCACCACCAGCGCGAGCAGACCGAGTGGTCTGGCCACTTTTGCCGGGGACATGCCGGCCGCGTTCATGACGATCAGCTCGCTGTCGCTGTTCAGGCGGTTGAGCGTGTAAAGCACCGCCGCGAAGAGCGCGATGGGAGCGATGACCATGATTAGGCCCGGCAACGTCAGCAGCGTGACCTGAAGGAAGACGAGCATCGTTTGTCCCTTGCTTGCAACAAGGTCCAGCTCGCGGAGCGCTGTGGTGATCCAGATCACGCCGGTCAGCGCCAGAAGGCAGAGCAGGAATGCGCCGGTGGCGATCCTGAGTATGTAGCGTTCGAGTAAGGGCATTCCCGAAGTGAATCCTGCAAACACGATGAGCCGTTCCCCGAACTTCATGACCTTTCCGTGGCGGGCACGCAACCGGTCCGGAAGGACACATGCACGGACGCGTGATTGACAGCGCGCGCGCCAGACGCCACTCAAAAGACCAAAAGCAACTGCCGAACAAGGAAATGACAAAACGCATGGGACAGACCTTCTCGATTTCTCTCAAGGATTTCCACACATCGACGGAGGCGACCGTCGTCCTTCTGGTCACCGAGACCTTTGCCTTTCCTGATGTCGCCGCACGTCTTGGGCCGGTCGCTGACGTCGTTCGGCGTGTGGCCGCCATCGAGGCTTTCACAGGGAAAGCGCTGAGTGTGCTCACAGTCACCGGCTCATCGGAACTGTCGTGCGAGCGGCTGATCGTCGTGGGTCTCGGACCGGACGACAAGCTCGCCGCAACGGACTGGGCGGTTGTCGGTGGGCTGATAGCGGGGCGTCTGAAGCGCGGCGCAGCGTCCATGTTTGCTGCTATCGGAGATCAGCCACTCAGCCCGCACGAGGCCGCGGATGTGGCGCTTGGCATGCGCCTGCGCAACTACACGTTTGACGCCTATAAGACAAAAAAGGGCGACGATGCTCCAGCGGGGGATATCGAGGTTTCGCTCTGCGTCGCCGATATTGCGGCAACGCGAAAGGCCCGCAAGCAGCGTGATGCTGTCGTCGAAGGCGTCATTCTCGCACGCAATCTGGTCAACGAGCCGCCGAATGTCCTGTTTCCCAAGGAGTTCGCCAAGCGTGCAGGGAAGTTGTCGAAGCTGGGCGTAGAGATCGATGTGCTGGGCGAAAAGGCACTGGAGAAGCTCGGCATGGGTGCGCTGCTGGGCGTCGGCCAGGGTTCAGAACATGAGAGCCAAGTGGTCGTGATGCGCTGGAACGGTGCGAAGGACAAGGACGCGCAGCCCGTCGCCTTCATCGGCAAGGGGGTCACCTTTGACACCGGCGGCATCTCCATCAAGCCGGCCGGCGGCATGGAAGATATGAAGGGAGACATGGGGGGCGCTGCCTGCGTCACCGGCCTAATGCACGCGCTCGCGGCCCGCAAGGCGAAGGTGAACGCCATCGGCGTCATCGGCCTCGTCGAGAACATGCCGGACGGCAAGGCGCAGCGACCGGGCGATATCGTGACGTCGATGTCAGGCCAGACGATCGAAATCATCAACACCGATGCGGAGGGCCGTCTGGTGCTGGCGGATGTGCTCTGGCACACGCAGGGCGCGTTCAAGCCGAAGTTCATGGTCAATCTGGCCACGTTGACCGGCGCGGTGCTGGTCGCGCTCGGCAACGAGCATGCAGGTCTCTTCTCCAACAACGACGAGCTTGCCAACCGGCTGACGACAGCCGGCGTTGCAACCGGCGAGCGTGTCTGGCGGCTCCCGCTTGATCCCGCCTACGACAAGCTGATCGATTCAAAATTCGCCGATGTGAAGAATTCTGGTGGCCGCCATGCGGGTTCGATCACGGCTGCGCAGTTCCTGCAGCGTTTCGTCAATGATTGCCCCTGGGCGCATCTCGATATCG
>JBOFUS010000598.1:0-15769 GCA_051652685.1 Beijerinckiaceae bacterium | reverse complement strand
ATGCTCGACCAGCGCGTTTGGGCGACGCCGGTGTTCCGCTTTTTCCCGTTCCCGCTGGGTGTGGCGTCAGGCGAGCCGGCGGCGGATGGCTTTGTCATCTGGACGAAGCTTTCGCCCGAGCCGCTCCGTCCCGACGGCGGGCTGCCAATGAAGGCAATCCCGGTGCAGTGGGAGGTCGCGACCGATCCGCAGATGCGCCAGATCGCGGCGAAGGGCGAGATGCTTGCCCGGCCGGAACTCGGCCACGCGGTCCATGTGGAGGTTGGCGGTCTCACCGCCAACCGCGACTACTATTACCGTTTCACCGCAGGCACCGAGCGCTCGATGACCGGACGCAGCCGCACGCTGCCGCCGGTGGGCGCATCGCTCGACGGGTTGAAGTTCGCGGTTGCTGGCTGCCAGCGTTACGAGGACGGGCATTTCACCGCCTTCCGCCATCTGGCGGAAGAGCGTTTCGACGTGGTGTTCCACTACGGCGACTACATCTATGAATACCGCGCGCTGCGCCCGGGCGACAGGCCCGCGCCGGTGGTGCGCGTGATGCCCGACCTGCCGCACGAGATCTACGCGCTCACAGACTACCGTCACCGCTATGCGCTCTACAAGCTCGATACCGATCTCCAGCGCGCGCACGCGTCTGCGCCCTTCATCATGTCCTTTGACGACCATGAGGTGGACAACAACTGGGCGGGCGAAGTGTCTGAGGAAGAAGGAATTCCGGCCGAAATCTTCATGCTCCGGCGCGTGGCGGCCTTCCAGGCCTGGTACGAGTTCATGCCGCTCCGGCGCTCGTCCTTCCCGCGTGGGCCGGTCATCGATGCCACACGCCGCTTTGCCTATGGCGATCTGGCAAGCTTCAATGTGCTCGACACCCGCCAGTTCCGCACTGACCAGCCCTGCGGCGACGGCGCGCATGCCAAATGCGAGGACGCGCTGAAGCCGGAAAAGACCATGCTCGGTGAGAAGCAGGAAAAGTGGCTCCACGACGGCTTCCGCGAAAGCAGGCAGCGCTGGAACATCCTGGCGCAGCAGGTGATGGTGATGCGCCATGATCGCGATCCATCGGCGACGGCGACCGGCTATCACATGGACAAATGGGACGGTGCGGTCGCGGGCCGCAACCGCCTGTTCGACGCTATCGAAGAGACGAAGCTCGCCAATCCGGTGGTGCTGACCGGCGACATTCACCAGAACTGGGCGGGCGACCTGAAGCGCGACTTCGACGACGTGAACTCGAAGACGCTGGGCTCCGAGTTCGTCGCCACCTCCATCACGTCAGGTGGAGACGGCGCGGCGATGACGTCGGCCGGGCAGAATATGCTCAACAAGAACAAGCATATCAAGTACTTCAACAACCAGCGCGGCTACGTACGCCACGTTTTGACCAAGGACCGCTGGCAGGCGGACTACCGCGTCATGGACAAGGTCTCGACGCCTGACGGCAAGGTCTCGACGGCGAAGTCGTTTGTGATCGAGGCAGGGCAGGCGGGGTTGAAGGACGGGTGAAAAGCACGCGACTGGCGAAAACCAGCGACGTTTCGTTCAAAACGACTTCTGCTACCGCACGATCACCTTGGCACCCATGTCGACGCGGCCGAACAGGTCGATCACGTCCACGTTGTGCATGCGAATACAGCCGAGCGAGACGTTACGACCGATCATCTCCGGCTCGTTGGTGCCATGGATACGGATGAAAGTGTCCTTGCCGGTCTCGTCGTACATGTAGAGGGCGCGTGCGCCGAGCGGATTGTCCGGTCCGCCGAACACCACCTTGGGCAATGCCGGATTGAGTTTGCGCGCCTCTTCCATCGGGACCCAGTTCGGCCACTCGGCCTTCCGCTTGACGACAGCGTCACCCCGCCACTGGAACTCCGACGCGCCAACCGAGATTTCGTAGCGAAGCATCGTGCCACCCTGCTCGACAAAGTAGAGAAACTTCGCATCGGAATCGACGATGATCGTGCCCGGAGCTTCGCCGGTGTTGTCCTTCATGCGCTGGCGCAAGCGGAAGGGGTCCTGATCCCGGTTGAAAGAGGGTGTCAGCGCCAGAAGTTCGACATCCTTTGCCGTCAGCGCAGGATCTGGAAACGTCTCGCTCTTGCAGGCAGCCGTCAGCACCGCAAGACCGATCACGCAAATTTTCAGAATGCTACGCATCGAACAACCCTCTGCCGCTATATTACGGAACGGGTATCAACTCTTTTGTTTCGTGACCAGTGCAATTCCGCAACAGATCCAAAGCTGTTGCAATGCACCAAAACGGTCTATGAGAACCGTCCAAACTATCGGGAGCGACGCGCTTGACCACGCTTCTTGTCAGCCATGCCGCCTTTGTTGGCCACGCAGTGCCTGAAGGCCATCCGGAAAGGCCTGACCGGTTGATGGCAGTAGGCGAAGCGCTTTCCGCGCCGGAGTTCTCAAACCTCTCCCGCGAGGAGGCTGTGCGCGTGCCGTTGGCCAGCGCTTCTCTTGCCCATGACGAGGCCTATGTCGCGACGCTTCTCGCCCTGGACCCGGCAACGGGCTTCATCGGCATCGACAACGACACCTTCTATTCTCCCGGCAGCCGTGAGGCAGTGGAGCGGGCCATGGGCGGAGCGAAACGCTGCGTCGACGCCGTCATGACAGGGCAGGCGAGGAACGCTTTTCTTGCAGCGCGGCCGCCCGGCCACCATGCCGAGCGCGACCGGGCCATGGGCTTCTGCTTCGTCAACACGGCAGCCTTCGCGGCGCGGCATGCACGGACGGCCCATGGCGCAACGCGGGTGGCGATCTTTGACTGGGATGTTCACCATGGTAACGGGACGCAGGACATTTTCTTTGATGACGCGGCCGTTCTCTATGCCTCCACCCATGAGATGCCACTCTATCCAGGCACCGGAAGTCCTTCGGAGACCGGCACGCATGGCAATATCGTCAATGTCGCGCTCCGTGCCGGCACGGACGGAGCGGGTTTTCGCGAAGCGGTAACGGCGGCAGTGCTTCCGCGTATTGCGGCGTTCAAGCCTGATCTGATCATCATCTCCGCCGGCTTCGATGCCCATCATCGCGATCCGCTGGCAAGCCTGGAACTTGACGCCGAAGACTTTGCCTGGGCCACGACGCGGTTGATGGAGATTGCGGACAAGCATTGCGGTGGCCGCATCGTCTCGGTGCTGGAGGGCGGCTATGATCTTGAAGGGCTGTCGTCGAGTGCGGCTGCCCATGTCCGCGCGCTGATGGCGGCATGAACAGATTGGGCCTCTCTGCACCGTGATTTCGGGGAGTATGCGCGTCAGTGTAATGTCAACACCTGCAAAACGCGTGGAGCACGCATGATCCGTCCTTTGATTGCCCTGGTTCTTTCGGCTGGTGCGGTGTTCGCCCAACCTTATCCCGTCAACATGACGCCGGCGGAGGCGCACAAGCTGACGAAGGAAAAGAAGATCGTCCTCGTGGATATCCGCCGCCCGGACGAGTGGGCGGAAACCGGCGTGGCCGAGGGCGCGCTGAGGATCGACATGAATGATCCGATGTTCGCGGCGAAGATCAGCCAGGCGCAGGGCGGCGACCGCACCATGCCGCTCGCTCTCATCTGCCGCACCGCCAACCGCACCCGCACGGTTCAACAAGCGCTGATGCAGCAAGGCTATCCCGTGGTGATCAATGTCGAGGGTGGCATGATCGGCAATCGGGATGACGCGGGCTGGATCAGGCGCGGCCTGCCGATGGCGAAGGCGGAGTAGCGCGCGTCTGCCACCGGGCGATCTGAGCTGTTCCGCGATGTCCACATATTAAATGTGTTTCATTTGACTTCACTTGCACCGCGCTGTTGGATTTCGGCGCTGATCGCTCTGCGCCGACAGCGGGTGACAAGGAAAATCCGGGATGCTTCGTGCCTACGCCCTGCGATTCCACCGCTGGATCACGCTTGCCTTTGCCATTCCGCTGCTGGTGGTCATCGCGACCGGACTGGTGCTGTCCTTTGAGCCGCTGGCGCAGCGCACCACACTCACGCAGCCGCTGACGACCGAGCGCGTGCTGGGCTTCCTCAGTCAGCATGACGCGGAGCGGAAGGCGACCGGGCTATCGATCCGCCGCTACGACCAGTCGCTGACCATTGCGGGTGCGGGGCCGGAGGGCGAGGTCGAAATCGACCTGACCACTGGCGCAGAGGCCGCGGAGGACGGCTCCCTTGCCTGGTCGGAGGTGTTCCGCACCGCGCGCCAGATGCACGAGCACCTGCTGCTGGATCTCGAATGGCTGGTCATCGCATCCACCATCGCCATGCTCGCCGTGGTGCTGCTCGGCCTGCTGATGGGCCTGCCGCGCCTGCGCAATACGCTGGGTGGCTGGCACAATGTCAGTGCCTGGGCCATTCTTCCGATTGCTGTCATCAGCCCGCTGACCGGGCTCGCCATCGCCTTCGGCATCAGCTTCACGCCGGTCAGCACCGGCCCAAGGCCTGAGCGCGTGCCGGTCCACGAGGCAGTCGCGCTGGTGGGTGCGTCGCATGACATCTCCGACCTTACATCTCTGCGCGTGCGCGGCGGCCGGTTGCTGGCCCGTGTTTATGTGCAGGGCGAGCTGAAGGGCTTCACCGTGTCGAAGGCGGGACTCACTGCAGCACCGACCAATTGGCCGCGTGCGCTGCACGAGGGAAACTGGCACGCGGTCTGGGGCTCGGTCGTGAATATCCTCGCTTCGCTCGTCTTCATCGGGCTTTGGACAACCGGTTTGATCATCTGGGCAAAGCGCACTCTGAGGAAGCGCCAAGCCCGCCGCCGCGAGCCAATGGCGATGCCGGCGGAGTGATCAGTTGCGGTATTATAGTACCGTATTGCCTAACTGATTGATTTTAAACCCTCAGTTGTCTCAATCGCCACTATTTCGCACTTGACGTTCTGCAGGCTTTCGGCGATAGCCCACAGCAACGGCAGGCCTTCGCGCCTGCCGCCTCTTTTTTGTCAACAACGGAAACTGATCCCAATGATCTCCCTCACCAACTCCACCGTTTCGGTGAAGCCGGCCGAGATCGAGAAGAAGTGGGTTGTGATCGACGGTGCCGGCCTTGTGGTCGGACGACTGGCAGCGATCATCGCCACACGTCTTCGCGGCAAGGACAAGGCTTTTTTCACCGCCCACGTCGACTGCGGCGACAACGTCATCGTTGTGAATGCCGAAAAGGTCGTCTTCACTGGCCGCAAATGGGAGCAGAAAGTCTACTTCCACCACACCGGCTACATTGGCGGCATCAAGGAGCGTTCGGCGAAGTTCATTCGCGATGGCCGCTTCCCTGAGCGCGTGCTCGAGAAGGCTGTGCAGCGCATGTTGCCGCGTGGCCCGCTTGGTCGCCAGCAGTTCGGCAACCTGCGTGTCTACAAGGGCGCGACGCATCCGCATGAAGCCCAGCAGCCGGCGGCGCTCGATATCGCCGCGATGAACCGCAAGAACGCGAGGGTTGCCTGATGGCCGAGATCATTTCCTCTCTCGCTGACCTCAAGGGCGGCGTCTCTGACGCGGTGAAGGCCGAAGCCCCCAAGCACGTCCAGAAGCTGGACAAGCTCGGCCGTGCCTATGCCACCGGCAAGCGCAAGAATGCCGTTGCCAAGGTCTGGATTAGGCCGGGTTCCGGCAAGATCGTCGTCAACGAGCGCTCCGTCGAGGTTTACTTTGCCCGTCCGGTGCTGCGCATGCTGCTGACGCAGCCGTTGCAGCTCGTGAAGCGCGAGACGCAGTATGACATCATGGTGTCGGTCAACGGCGGCGGCCTCTCCGGCCAGGCCGGTGCGGTGCGCCACGGCGTTTCCAAAGCGCTCACCTATTATGAGCCGGACCTGCGTCCCGCGCTCAAGAAGGAAGGCTTCCTTACCCGCGACAGCCGCGTGGTCGAGCGCAAGAAGTTCGGCCGCGCCAAGGCCCGCCGCAGCTTCCAGTTCTCGAAGCGCTGATCTTCGTCATCAGTTCAGGGAAAGGGCGGTCTTCGGGCCGCCCTTTTTTTATCCCTATCCCTTGGGAGAAGGTGCAGTGTTTCGTTCAAAACTGCGGAGGCGGTCGGATGAGGGTGAGCACCGTGGGTGGCGTTGACCCTCATCCGTCATGCTCCGCATACCACCTTCTCCCGAGGGAGAAGGATGCGACGCTCTTGCCGACGGCCAGACATCAGCTTAAACATCTCAAAAAACAGGAGGAAACCTATGAACGCTTTTTTTGCTGCCGTGATCGTCGCCATCGGCATGGGCGTTGCCGCCGCCGCTATTCTGGAAGGCGGCCAGATGAGCGTGCAGGAGAAGTACGTCTCCAGCAGCGTCCGGAAGTAAACCTCAGCCGATCAGGCTGGCGAAGGGGATGAACGGTGCGGTCCCGCCCGCCTTCAGGTCCGTTGCCTCCATCGGCAGGCGCAGCATTCCATCCGTGTTAGTCAGCGACGAGAGGATGCCCGCGCCCTCCGTCGCATAACGCTCGGCGCGCCAGCCTTCGCCATCTGGATGTAGCCTCACGCGCACGAATTCCTCGCGGCCTTGTTTCTTGCGGCTGTCAAAGCCGAGGCGGACGGAAAACGCCTTCGGCGCTTGATACGTCTCGCCGGAGAGCGCGGCGATCAACGGCCTGACCAGCATTGCATAGGTGACGAATACCGCGACCGGGTTGCCGGGCAGACCGGCAAAAGCAGCTCCGCCGAGTACGCCGAGACTCAACGGCCGGCCAGGCTTGATGGCGAAACGCCAATGGTCAAGCCGACCGTTGGCCGCCACCACATCCTTGATGAAATCAGCCTCGCCGGTGGAAACTCCCCCGGATGTCAGGATGAGATCGCAGCCTGTGGCCGCTGCCTTGAGATGCCGGGAAATCTCCCCCGCATCATCGCCGACGACTCCAAGGTCGCTCGCCGCGCAGCCGGCGCGCGCCAGAAGCATGAGCAACATCAGCCTGTTGGTATCATGCACCCCACCGGGCGGCAGGGGCTGTCCGGGGGCAACCAGTTCGTCCCCGGTAGAGAGCACGCCGACACGCAGCCGCGCGCGCACCGACAGCGACGCATGGCCCACGCCGGCGGCCAATGCCACATGCTGCGGCAAGAGCCGCGTTCCGGCACGCAGCGCCACCGCGCCTGCCGCGATTTCCTCGCCCATCGGCCGTGCGTTTGCGCCAGGCTTCAGGCCTGGCGGCAACAGCACGTGATCACCATCGGCAGTTGCATCCTCCTGCATGAAGACGGTGTCAGCACCTGCCGGCATCGGCGCGCCCGTGAAGATGCGGATGGCTCTGCCGGCTCCCAGCGCCGGGATATCGCGGGCGCCGGCTTGCAACCGCGCTTGCACCGGCATGCGGGTCTCGCAGGCTGCGCCGAGGTCCGCGTGGCGGACGGCATAGCCATCCACGGCCGCGTTGGCGAAGGCGGGCAGGGGGCTGAATGCAATGACGTCTTCGGCGAGGATGCGCCCGTCGCAGTCGGCGAGTGGCAGCATTTCCATAGCCGTGACGGCGGGCGCGCGCTTGGCAAATTCCGCCAGCGCCTCGTCGATCGTCACTGGATGGTCTCCAAAAGCGAAGCAGTCGTTGGAGAGCTGCGCCATGGCCCTAGCCCCGTCGCCAGTCGACGGCGGTCGGCGCGACGGCGTGTGTCAGCACCGCTTCGACAATCACCCCGGCGTCATCCAGCGCTATCCACGGCGGTGCAGGCTGGGCTTGCCGGGTGTCGCTCGCCACCGCCATGATCGCCGGATCGCCGGGATAGAGGAACGGTTTGCCATTCGCCGCACGATGCACCTCGATCTTCGGGTGTGGTGCGCGCTTGAAACCCTCTATCAGCACCAGATCGACAGCGGAGAGCTTCTCCAGCAGCAGCTCCAGAGGCGGCTCGGGGTCGCCCCTCAGTTCGTGCATCAGAGCAAAGCGGTTGGCGGAGGCGATCAGCACCTCCGTCGCACCTGCGGAACGATGCTCGAAGCTGTCCTTGCCCGGCGTGTCCACGTCAAACATGTGGTGCGCGTGCTTGAGGGTGGAAACCTTCAGGCCGCGTTCGGTGAGAAGCGGGATCAGCTTGAGGATCAGCGTCGTCTTGCCCGCCCCGCTCCAGCCGGTGATGCCAATGATGCGCATGCGGTGGGCATAGCGGGAAGCCAGGCGTTGGGAAAGAGCCTGCCCGGCGAGACGGGCGCGATCTTGCCCGCGGATCGCATTACATGCGGATTCTGCTAGTCATTCCCGCCAGACTCTGATTTGTGAGGCGATTGTGCAGCCGCGCATCTGGTTTCCGCCACTGCGCGCGAGCGGCGCGTCTTGATCGGGAAGGGCGGCGCGAGCGGCCACATGAGCCTTATAACCACTTCTGAGGAGCTTGCGGCGCTCTGCGCCCGGCTCTCCGAACAGCCCTACGTCACCGTGGACACAGAGTTCCTGCGCGAGACGACCTTCTGGCCGAAGCTTTGCGTCATTCAGCTCGCAAGCGAGGATGAAGCGTTTGCCGTGGATTCGCTGGCTCCCGGCATCGACCTTTCGCCGTTCATCGCGCTGATGCGCAATCCGGCCGTGGTCAAGGTGTTCCATGCCGCGCGGCAGGATATCGAGATCATCTGGAAGATGTCCGGCGATACACCGAAGCCCCTGTTCGATACGCAGGTGGCGGCGATGGTCTGCGGTTTCGGTGATCAGGCGTCCTATGAGCAGCTTGCCGGAAGTCTGGCGGGCGCGAAGATCGACAAGTCGTCGCGCTTCACGGATTGGTCGCGCAGGCCGTTGACGCCGGCGCAGATCGACTATGCCGTGGCTGACGTGACGCACCTGAGGGTCGTCTACAAGAAGCTTGCGGCGAAGCTTGAAAAGACAGGTCGCAACGGCTGGCTGGAGGAAGAACTCGCCTTCCTCACCGCGCCCGAAACCTATGAGCAGAAGCCGGAAAATGCCTGGCTCCGGCTGCGTTCGCGCATGCGCAAACCGCGCGACGTGGCGGTGCTGATGGAACTCGCCGCCTGGCGCGAGACCGAGGCGCAGACCAAGGATGTGCCGCGTTCGCGCGTGCTGAAGGACGATACACTGGTCGATGTGGCACTGTCCGCGCCGACCACCATCGAGGCGCTGGGCCGGCTGCGCACCATTCCCCAGGGCTATGAACGCTCGCGCACCGGGCTGGATCTGATTGCCTGCGTCGAGCGTGGCATCGCGCGCGACCCGAAGACGCTGCCGGATATGGACCGCGAGCGTGGAGCGCCCAATGGCGGCGCAGTGGTGCAGTTGCTCAAGGTGCTGTTGCAGGCCGTGACCGAGAAGCAGCAGGTCGCGCCCAAGATGATCGCGACGGTGGAAGACCTTGAGGCCATCGCCCGCGATGACGAGGCTGAGGTGCCGGCGCTCGCCGGCTGGCGGCGTGAGCTGTTCGGGTCGGCCGCGCTTGATCTGAAGGCCGGTCGCCTGTCGCTGGCCATTGAAGAGGGCAAGGTCGCGGTCAAGCCGGTCATTCCGGTCTGAGGCCGCTATCTGACTACCCGGAAATCTCGACCGCTGAGTCCTTGCCCAGCAAGCGCGCCAGCTGCCGCATGCGGTTTGCCAGCCGCTCGCTGTTGAGCATGGCCAGATCGGCAGGGAGCTTGAGCAGCAGACGCTTTCCGTCCACCACCAGCGGCGTCCGGCCCAGCACGCCCGGCATGGCGGCGGACATGTTGTAGGCCACACGCATCACTGCTCCGAGAAGTCGGGCGCGTTCCTGAAGCCTCAATGGGGCGAGTTCGCGCAGGCGCGGCTGATGGACCTCGTCGCCCAGCCCCTCGTGGCGATAGTAGATGGCAAGCGCCATGAAGGCCCGGCCGGAGTGTTCCACGCCCACAAACGCCGCATGCGCGATGATGTTGAGGCTCTGCTCGCCGCGATAGTCGGGATGGGCGCGCCAGCCGATGTCCGCCAGCAGACAGGCAGCGTGGCGCAACCGCTTGTCTTCTCCTGTGTCCTCCATATCGCTTGAGGCAAAGAGCCGGTCGGTCCAGGCGGCCAGCTCGTCGCCATGCACCGGCGAGCGTGAGCGCAGAAGGTTCATCTCGGCCGCCGCCGTCAAAAGCGGATCAAGCGCACGGTCCGCATCCGTCAGGGACTCGTAGAGCAGGCCCTCGCGGACGCCTGATGCCGAGAAAACGACGCGTGCACATTCGCTTTCGGTCAGCACATGCTCCATCACCACTGCGCCGTAGCCCAGCAACGGCCGTCTGGCAGTCGAAACACTTTCGATCGCCATCATGGCGTCCGGGGAAACGCGCTCCGCCATACGGCAGAAGTCGATGGCTTCGTTCGCGGGGATGACATAGCCGTGCGAGACGTTGAGCGGATAGCCCATCTGGCGCATATGCAGCTTGGAGAGCGAACGCCAGGTGCCGCCGACGGCAAAGAAATCCCGCCGCTTGCCCTTGAGCTTCAGGCCGGCAAGCGCGTCTTTGACGATCTTGTGGGCTTTCTTGAGCGATCCTCCGGATGCATCCTGCAAGGCAAGCCCGCCGAGCTTGACGCTGACGCCGTCACCCACGCGCCCGCCGTCGATATCGGTGAGCTCAAGGCTGCCGCCACCCAGATCGCCCACGATGCCGCTCGGCCGGTGAAATCCCGAGATCACGCCGAGTGCCGCCAGATGTGCCTCGCGTTCGCCGGTGATCAGCTTGATAGGCGCGCCGATCGCGGCCTCCGCCTGCTGGATGAAGGCGCGGCCGTTCTCCGCGTCGCGGGCGGCGGCGGTGGCCAGAACACGCACGTCGGTGATCTGCATCAGATGGATCAGCGTGCGGAACCGCGTCAGAGCTTCCAGCGCCTGACCGACACCGTCTGGTGGCAGACGGCCGGTTTTGGCCACGCCCCGGCCAAGGCCGCAAAGCACCTTCTCGTTGAACACAGGCGTCGGCGCGCGGGTGTGGCCTTCGTAGGCCACAAGACGCACGGAATTCGAGCCGATGTCGACGACCGCGATGGGGTCCGCCAGATTGAGCCGTCCCTTCGGGTCGCGGGTGGTTGTCACGCTAGCGAAGGAGACTGCGGGGGCTGGATTCGTTGAGTGATTTGCCACGGCCTGACAGACTGGGGTTGGTCATGAAGTAACTGTGCGCGTTGAAGGCCTGACCATCGTCCGGACGCTCGATGCGCACGCTGCCCCCGTCAGGCAATACGCGCCAGCTCTGTTCATTGTCGAGCAGATTGGCCGCCATCACCTGGTCCAGGACCTGTTCATGCACAGTTGGATTCAGGATCGGCATCAGCGCCTCGACCCGGCGGTCGAGATTGCGCTGCATGAGATCGGCGGACGCGATGTAGATGGCCGCGCGCGGATGCGGCAAACCGTGCCCGTCGCCGAAGGCGTAGATGCGGGTATGCTCAAGGAATCGTCCGATGATCGACTTGACGCGGATGTTGTCCGACAGCCCAGGCACGCCGGGCCTGAGGCAGCAGATTCCGCGCACGATGAGATCGATCTGAACGCCGGCACCGCTTGCGTCATAGAGCGCATCGATGATCATCGGATCGACGAGACTGTTGCACTTCAACCAGATGGCCGCTGGCCGACCCGCCTTCGCATGCTCGACCTCGCGGGCAATATGCTCCAGCAGTTTCGGCTTGAGGCTGATTGGCGAAACGGACATCTTTTCAAGATGTTGCGGCTCGGCATAGCCGGTGATGAAATTGAAGATGCGCGCCACGTCGCGGCCGATGGCCGGGTCGGCGGTGAAGAGCGAGAGGTCGGTATAGATCTTCGCCGTGAACGGATGGTAGTTGCCCGTGCCGACGTGGCAATAGGTGACGAGGTTGCCGCCTTCGCGCCGGACGACCAGCGAGAGTTTCGCGTGGGTCTTGAGCTCGAAGAAGCCGAAGACGACCTGCACGCCGGCCTTTTCCAGATCCCGCGCCCAGCGGATATTGGCCTCTTCGTCGAAGCGCGCCTTCAGCTCCACCAGCGCGGTGACCGACTTGCCAAGCTCTGCGGCTTCCGACAGCGCGCGGACGATGGGGCTGTCATTGGATGTGCGGTAAAGTGTCTGCTTGATCGCGACAACATTGGGGTCGCGCGCGGCCTGCATGAGGAACTGCACCACCACGTCGAACGATTCGTACGGGTGATGCACCACGAGATCCTTCTGGCGGATCGCGGCGAAGCAGTCGCCGGCGTGCTCTCGGATACGCTCTGGAAAGCGGGCGGCGTAGGGCGGGAACTTCAGCTCCGGCCGGTCGAGGGACACGAGCTGCGAGAGATCGTTCAACGCCAGCATGCCGTCGATGACCACGGCCTCGTCGGGGTTCACCTTCTGCTCGCGGATGACGAAAGCACGCAGCGCTTCCGGCATGGTCGAATCGATTTCGAGCCGGATGACGACGCCGCGCTTGCGCTGCTTCAGCATCGTCTCGAAGACGCGCACGAGATCCTCGGCCTCCTCCTCAATCGCGACGTCCGAATCGCGCACGACGCGGAAGGCACCCGCGCCCTTGAGCGCATATCCGGGGAAGAGCTTGCCGATGAACAGCGTCAGCGCATGCTCCAGCGCGATGCCGCGGTAGGCGTGGCTGCCGGCCGTTTCCGGCAGGCGGATGAAGCGCTCGATCTTCTGCGGCATGCGGATGAGCGCGCGCAACTGCCGCCCGTCCGACTCGCGCAGGAGCGACAGCGCCATGGAGAAGCCAAGGTTGGGAATGAACGGAAACGGATGCGCTGGATCGATGGCGAGTGGTGTCAGGACCGGGAAGATCGCCTGAAGGAAGTGATCTTCCAGCCAGGCCATCTCGGTTGCGGAGAGATCGGAACCGTCTGTCAGGGAGATGCCGACGGCGGCGAGTTCGCCGCGCAGCGAGGCCCAGCGCGCCTGCTGGTCGTCGGTCAGCCGCTTCACGCGCGCACCGATCTTCTCCAGCTGTTCAGCCGGCGTCAGGCCATCGTCGGAAGGCGTGGTCACGCCACCGGCAACCTGCTCGGTCAGGCCGGACACGCGAACCATGAAGAATTCGTCGAGATTGTTGGCCGAGATCGACAGGAAGCGGACCTGTTCAAGAAGCGGATGGCGGGGGTTGGAGGCTTCCTCCATCACGCGGGCGTTGAACTCTAGCCACGAAAGTTCACGGTTCATGAAGCGGGCAGGCGAGTGGCGCAGGTCCACGGCCGCAGCCTCATCTGCAACTTTCGCCGCTGCGCGCCGGTTCGCCATGCTCGTCCCTTTCAAATGATTTTCCGTTCTAGCCGAAAGGCCGATGACGGGAAGATGACAATCTTTGTGATACGCTGTCTTTAAGCGCGCAGCGGCTCATTCTCCGTCCAGCGAAAGCACTTTTGCAGCCAGCGCACGCGTCAGCCGACGGCCACGGGCCAGACCCTCGCGGTCGAGCATGGCCACGGCTGCATGGACCGCATCGAAGGAGCGCTCGACCCGGAGCGCCAGATGTTCGACCAGAGTGGTATCTACCGCGATCTGCCGGTCGACGAAGAGCTTCACAAACAGGGTGCGGATCAGCGCATCGTCCGGTGGAGTGATGGCGACCGAAGGTATCCGGCGTAACCGCGAGGCGAGATCCGGCATGGCGATGGGCCATTGCGCGGGGTCTGTTGCGCCGGTGACCAGCAGCGTGGCGCGCTTCTCGCTGGCATGGTTGATCAGATGGAACAATGCCGTCTCGTCGAGCCCCGGCTGGTCGGCATCCTCGATGGCGATGGCGCCGCTGGCTACCAGTGCCGGGATGGCGGCGCTGCCAAGCGCCTGTCCGCTGATCTGAATCGCACCGGCGCGGGCGGCCCAGATGGCTGCAAGATGCGATTTTCCCGACCCCGTTGGCCCGACGACCGCCAGCATGCCGCCCGGCCAGTCCGGCCAGGCCTCCAGCATGCCGTATGCATCGGCATTGGAATGGCTGACGAGAAAATCCTCTTTGCCAAAACGGGGCTCCAGCGGCAGATCGAGCGGGAGCTGCGCCATTGTCAGCCGGATGCCTTGTCCATCCCGGAAAGGCTTCGTGAACCGCCGTGCAGCGGACTGGCGAGATATTGCCGGAGCGCAAAACGGGCGAGAACACCGATGGCCGCCGCCACCGGCACCGCCAGCAGCAGGCCGAGGAACCCCGCCATCGAGCCTGCCGCAAGCAGCGCGAACATCAGCCAGACGGGATGCAAACCCACTGTTTCGCCAACGAGCTTGGGAGAAAGAATGTTGCCTTCGATGAACTGGCCGACAACGAAGATTCCCAGCACCATGAGCACCGCCGTCCAGTCCGGCCAGAACTGCGCGATGGCGACTGCCACCGCAACGATCAGCCCGAGCAGCGTGCCGACGTAGGGGATAAAGCTGAGGAACCCGGCCGTGATGCCGATGAGAATGCCGAAATTGAGCCCGACAGCGAAGAGACCGACGGCATAGATGAGCCCCAGGATCATGCAAACGAGCGTCTGGCCGCGCAGGAAGCCGGCAATGGCGCGGTCGATGTCCCGGGCAAGCTCGCGAACGGTTTCGCGCTCGCTGACGGGTACCCAGCCGTCAACCTTCTCGACCATGTGGTCCCAGTCGAGCAGCAGGTAGAATGCGACCACCGGCGTAACGACGAGCAGCGAGATGATGCCGAGCAGCGCCTGCCCACCGGACCAGAGCGAGGTTAGAAAACGGCCGAACCATTGCAGGCCCTGACCCACGAAATCCTTCAGCGAATCCTGCAGGTCCGCCAGTGCCTTCTCGCCGCCGAAGCGCTGGAACAGCGGCTGGCCCTGTTCGGCGATCAGTGCCTGAAGGCGGCTGACATAACCCGGAGCCTTGTCGATGAAAGACATCATCTGGCTCGCAAAAAGCGGCACCGCCAGCACGAGCACCGCGATGAATAAACTGACGAAAAGCACGAGGATCAGGAGCGTCGCGCCCAATCTGCCAAGGCCCAGCCTCTCCAGCCTGTCCGCCAGCGGATCAAGCAGATAGGCCAATGCGAGACCCGCCGCAAAAGGCGTCAGCACATCGCGCAGCAGCCAGACCAGCAGCACGAAGACGCAAAGCGCCACCAACCAGAACGTCACCTTCCGCTGCAGGGTCATGTGAATTGAAAGCTCATGCCATCTCCGGGAGGGGGGCCGTCATCCCGCCATGTGGCGGAACCACGTGGCGAGATAGGCGGCCATGGAGGCGAGCGTCAAGGCAGTGACGAGCGCCATCGTGCCGAGCACAAGCCGGCTGAGGTCTATCGAGAAAGCCAGCCCGCCGAGCACGAATGCCGCCAGCGCGATCTGGACCAGCGTGTTAGCCTTGCTCAGCCTCAGCGGATTGATCTCTACGGGATTGTCCATGATCCACGAGATGATCACCGCGCCGATGATCATGACATCGCGGGTGACGACAAGCGCCGCGATCCAGCTGGGCATAATGCCGCTGATGGCAAGCGTGATGTAGATCGACACCAGCAGAGCCTTGTCGGCCAGCGGATCGAGATAGGCACCCACCTCCGTCGCCATGCCGTGATGGCGCGCCAGATAGCCGTCGATCGCATCGGTGATTCCGGCAGCGACGAACAGCCAAAAGGCCATCGTCCAAAGTTGGTTTGCAATGGCCACAATGACCACGGGCACCGCACAAAAGCGCAGCACGCTGAGCAGGTTCGCAAGGTTAAACGCCGACGCTGCCATTTTGCGACTGTAGCCGAATCCCGGCGTTTGCCAATGCAGGGATTGGCAAGAAACGGTTGCCAACCAGAACGCGCGCCTCTACCCGCCATCCACCAACAGCAAGGCGTGCCATGGCCGAGAACGAGAAACCCAACGGGCTGACCTATGCCGATGCGGGCGTTGACATCGACGCCGGCAACGCGC
>JBOFUS010000597.1:0-1058 GCA_051652685.1 Beijerinckiaceae bacterium | reverse complement strand
CCGGAAATCCTTGACCGCAGCCTGATCGACGAGGTGATCACCGTCGGCAACCAGACCGCTTTCGACACATCGCGCAGGCTCGCGCGGATGGAAGGCATTCCCGGCGGCATATCGTCGGGCGCAGCCATGGCCGCGGCGCTGGATGTCGCCAGCCGCGAGGACATGGCGGGCAAGACGGTCGTGGTGATTATCCCGAGCTTTGCAGAGCGCTATATCTCAAGCGCCCTGTTCGAAGGGCTCTGATATTCGCAGCGCCTAGCGGCGATCGTCCTCGTCGTCGTCAGGCTCGAGGTTCTTCAGGCCCTTGAGCTTGGCAAAGACAGCATCGACGTTGAGTTCCGCGTCCTCGTCCCGCACAGCATTCGCGCCGGTCGTGTCCTCGGCGCGCAACAGGGTCGGGCCGGTATCCTCGGGAACGTCGGGACGGTCCTTCGAGGAGCGGTTCACCTCGAAATCGAGATCGATCTGCGAACACAGGCCAAGCGTCACAGGGTCCATCGGCGCAAGTGTCGATGATTGCCAGTGGGTGCGCTCGCGGATAGCCGCGATGGTGTTCTTGGTGGTGCCGACAAGGCGCATGATCTGTGCGTCTTTCACCTCAGGATGATTGCGGATGAGCCAGAGAATCGCGTTTGGCCGGTCATGCCGGCGCGACAGCGGGGTATAACGCGGGCCTTTGCGCTTCGTCGGCTCCGGGATCCGGACCTTTGATTCCAGCACGCGAAGCCGGTGGTTCGGGTTGGCCTGTGCCAGGTCAAGCTCCTCACGGCTGAGCTGCCCGTTCATGATCGGATCATGACCTTTAATGCCCGTCGCCGCCTCGCCATCGGCAATCGCCTTCACTTCGATGGGGTGCAACGTGCACAGATCGGCAATCTGGTCGAACGTGAGCGAGGTGTTTTCCACCAGCCAGACGGCGGTCGCCTTCGGCATCAAGAGCTTGGTCATGGGATGGCGCTCCTCAAAATCAGCATGTTCTTGGTCAGCGACAGCGGGACAAGTCTTTCCGGCCGCCGGCCCGGGATCGGCGCGGAGCGAAAGGCTCTTACTGTCGGGAA
>JBOFUS010000596.1:0-1795 GCA_051652685.1 Beijerinckiaceae bacterium | reverse complement strand
TGAGTATACCAACATTGGCGCATCTGTGCAGTTCATCGGTATAGCAGCGGCACCAAACCGCCCAGAACGCGCGCCAGTCAGCGGGGCAGCCTGCCACCAGCTAATGCGTCCGCTTCTGGCTGAGTTTTAATGCACCGTTAACTTCAGCTGTGGGCGCTATCCAGACGATCCGTACATTATAGTGACCGACTTCGGGAAATGCTCGATAAGGCGATGACCTCAACAGGTGCTTGATCGCCATGCGTCGTTTCGCGTCTGTTTTCATTGCGGCACTGTTGGCGGGTGTGATCCTGCCTCTGCCGGAAAGCCACGCCCAAGATCAATGGTTCGCCTTTCCGCACGACGCCGTCTTCGAAACCGGCGACACCTGGGTGGCGAACGGCCAGCGCTTCCGGCTCTACGGTGTGCAGAGCTGCCTGCGCGGTACGTTCTTCACCAACGCCCAGAACCAGCGCGTCGATTGCGGCGAGGCGGGTGTCGCCATGCTCGCCGCCATGGTCAGGGACCTCAAACCTCTCTGTAGCATTTCGCTTCGCGGCGGAAGCATCGCTCACGTCGTCTGCATCGCCAACGTGGCAGTGCAAGGCCAGAACGTGCGACTAGAGCGTTTTCGACTTAATCCGGTTCATATCCTGCTGCGGAGAAGAAGTTTGCAGCTTCTTGCGGCGTGATGAGGTCGATAAGACGTCCGATAGCGTCCCACAGCGCCGGGATCGTTCGTTCTGCGGCTTTTCTCAGGAGGGCCTTCAGCTTGGAGAAGGCCATCTCAATCGGGTTGAAGTCCGGGCTGTAGGGCGGGAGGTAGAGGAGCGTGGCACCTGCCGCCTCGATCATATCGCGCACCCTCGGCCCCTTGTGACTGGAGAGGTTGTCCATGACCACGACGTCGCCTGCGGCCAGTTCCGGCACCAGCACCTTACCGATGTAGGTCTCGAAGGCATTGCGGTCGATCGGCCCGTCGAGCACGAAGGGTGCGGCGATACCCGTGTTGCGCAGGCCAGCCACGAAGGTTGTCGTCTTCCAGTGGCCATGGGGAACGCCCGAGCGTAGTCGCTTGCCCTTCATGGCCCGGCCACAGCGTCGCGCCATGTTGGTCGATGCCCATGTCTCGTCGATGAAGATCAGGCGCGCTGGATCGAGGTCGAGTTGTCCGTCGAACCACGCTTCACGCTTCTGGCGAACGTCTGGCCGCTCTTGCTCGGAGGCGTGCGCGGTCTTTTTTTGAACGTCAGCCCGCAGCGGTCGAGGAAGACCCAAACCGTGCCGACGCCAGCCGTAGCGCCCCGCTCGACCGCAAGCTTCTCCCTGATCTCGGCGATGGTGATGTCGTCTTTCTCGTCAATCCAACTCAGGATTGCCGCGCGATGGGCATCGAGCTTCGAGCCCTTCGGCTGCCCGCGTGGCCTGGCCGCCCGCAGGCCCGTCTCGCGCGCCCGCCGCACCCACACGATGGCCGTTGCGACGCCAATCCCGAACCGCGCCGCTGCGGCTCGCGCCGAAAGTTTGTCCGTCAGGGCCGCATCAATGACACGATCCCGCAAATCCTGGCTGTAGGCGCGCGACATCTCTATCCTCCCTCGCTCCTCGCGAAGGAATCAGAACCGCGCTGATTTGGGAATCCCCATTCTGAATCGGGTGAGGTCGAAATCGCTCTAGCAGGCCGCTGAAGAAGTCGCGACCAGTTTCATTTTTTCGCGTTTTTGAGCAGCTTTGAGAGTTTTGGCGGCGGATTTTCCACCATCAGATGCCGAATTTCCCGCCATACTGGTCATGATATTGATCATGCTGGGATTTC
>JBOFUS010000595.1:0-2706 GCA_051652685.1 Beijerinckiaceae bacterium | reverse complement strand
CCCTCACCCATACTCCTTCCTCAACTCAATCGTCGACCGCTTCCCCAGATCATCGAAATGCGCCGTCAGCCAGCGCCGTGCTGCCTTCCGCCCGGCCTGCTTCAGCATCAGGAAGAAGTCCCACTTGCCAGAAAGCTTCGATGAAGCGTCGAGGTCGGCCACGGCTTCGCTGAGCGCGATGCGGTGCATCAGCACGCGCTTGTATTCGTCCTTTGACAGCTTGCCTTCATCAATCAGGCGCGTGACGAAGTCGATCGCGCGCAGTTCGCGCAAGAGCGTCGCGTTGAAGGTGATCTCGTTCAACCGGTTGGCGATCTCGGTCGGTGTCTTCGGCGTGCCCTTGCGGATCACGGGGTTGATCTGCACCAGCAGCACGTCGTCGGTCTGCTTCTGCGCAAAGAGCGGAAACAGCGCCGGATTGCCCATGTAGCCGCCGTCCCAATGGGGCGTGCCGTTGATCTCAACTGCCTGGAACACGGTCGGCAGGCAGGCCGACGCCAGCACGTGATCGGCCGTCAGATCCTTGCCCTCAAACATGGCGATCTTGCCTGTCTCCACGTTGGTCGCGGACACATGCAGCTGGATATCCCGGCAGGCGCGCACACGGGCGAAATCGATCTCACGTTCCAGAAACTCCCGCAGCGGATTGATGTTGAGCGGGTTGAAGCCGTAGGGGCTGCTTGAAGCCTTGAAGAGATCAAGCCAGAAAGCGCCCACGCCAAAGCCGTTGAGCGGCGAAGGGCTGAACAGATTGTCGAACAGCCCGCGCTGCGAATCCGTCAGGCCGCCGTCGAGGCTGACCGCGCGCCAGAACGCCTCAAGCTGGCGGCGTGCACCCGCCGGCCCGCCCTCGATCCAGCCATCGGCGAGCACGACGGCATTCATCGCGCCAGCGCTGGCTCCCGAGATGGCGGCAAAGCTGAGCCTTCCGTCCTCGATCAGCCGGTCCAGCACGCCCCACGTAAAGGCACCATGGGCACCGCCGCCTTGAAGGGCCAGCGTGATCGTCTTGAGAGAAGTGGCCATGCAACGACGTTTAACATGCCAGGCCGGGCACCGCGAGCCGTTGTTGCAATGCAGCGATTCGGTCCAGGCACACCCTTGCGGAGGCCGTGGCGCAAAAAAATTGCACCCCATTTCACTGATCATGCCTGTTGACCAACCGCGCCGGCACGAATACCCATAACATATCAGGGGGATAACCGGAGGGTTGACGCTCGCCTCGCAGCGCGCGGAAGGCTCTTCTGCAAACCACAGGGATTTTCGTGGCGAACCAGACCATCACGCGCGCTGACCTTGCCGAGGCCGTCTACCGGCAGCTTGGCCTGTCGCGCTCGGAATCCTCCGTCCTCGTCGAGCTTATGCTTGCGGAAATCGCCGATGCGATTGCCGAGGGCGAGAACGTGAAGCTGTCTTCGTTCGGCTCTTTCATCGTCCGCTCGAAAGCCGAGCGCATCGGGCGCAATCCGAAGACAGGCGTCGAGGCCACAATCTCGCCGCGCCGGGTTATGGTGTTCAAGGCCTCCAATGTGTTGAAGGCGCGGATCAACGGGCTTGAGATGGCGGACGAGGAGGAGTGACTTCCATGGTTCGCCGGATCTGCCGACGGAGCGATGACGCATGAACGACAAGGCACCGGACGCGTTCAGAACAATCTCCGAAGCCGCCGAGGAACTCGACCTGCCCCAGCATGTGCTGCGGTTCTGGGAAACGCGCTTTCCGCAGATCAAGCCGCTGAAGCGCGGCGGAGGCCGGCGTTACTACCGCCCGGACGATCTCGCCTTCCTGCGTGGGCTCAAGAGCCTGCTGCATGACGAGCGCTACACCATCAAGGGGGTGCAGAAGATCATCAAGGAACAGGGCGTCAAGGCGATCGCCAGCGCGACGGCGGCCTTGCCTGCCGCCGAAATGGCTTCAGCCGATGCCGCCTCTGTCGAGAACGTGGCCGCTGCCGCCACCATGCGCCTGGACCTGCCGAGATTGCATAAGGCGCTCAACGAACTCGCAGAATTCCAGCGCCTCGCAAGCGCGCTGAAAGATCGCCTCGCCGCGTTGCCAAGCCCAAACGCTTATCCTATACGCGGGGCCAGTCGGAGCGTAGCGCAGCCTGGTTAGCGCACTAGTCTGGGGGACTAGGGGTCGTGGGTTCAAATCCCGCCGCTCCGACCATCTTTCAAGGGTTGGAACAAAGAAAAAGCCCCGGCAAGCGTCCGGGGCTTTTCTGTATCTTGCGGGTGCCTCAGAACGGGTGCCTCAGAACCTGCGCCCAAGATCCTGCGCCCTAGATCCTGTGCATCAGAACTTGGCCGAAAAGCCAACCGAGCCTGTGTGGCGCTGCTGGCCCTTCTCGCCGAACGCGCCACGATAGCTTGCCTGCGCTGTCCATTCGCCAAGCTTGAGGGCTGCCCCGAGACCGGCAACGACGCCCGGATGCGCGATATCGGGCATGGCAAAGCTGAAGGGCCGTGCGTTGTTGCCGATCAGGCGACCACGGACGTCATCCACCGACGACGCCAGCGCTGCCTCATAACCGATCAGGGCATAGGCCGAGAGGTTCTGCGTGAACTGATACGAGAGCTTTCCCTCAACCGCTCCCGTGAGCGCCTGGACTGTCCGGCCGTCATAAGCAACAGGCGCAACCACGCCGGCTTCGTTGAAGGCGTCGAGAGACGAGCGGATATAGGAGAGGCGCGCCAGCGGTGTGAG
>JBOFUS010000594.1:0-1044 GCA_051652685.1 Beijerinckiaceae bacterium | reverse complement strand
GCGAACGATCGGTACGTGGACCCGCTGCGCATCCGCATCCCGAGGGGGCGCGAGCTCGACGGACGTATGCTGGCGGAATTCAAGCGGGAGCGCGAACGCATCGACAGCCTGAGGACAAAATCTCCGGCACCCACGAGGGTCGGCGCATTGACACAGCGATAACGGGCACCGAGCTGCTTCGGCACGGTGATTGCGATGTGGCAGGCAAGGAGAGCCTGCCATGCGTCATCTGCACCAAATCGGAACAACACTGTCAAACAAGGCCAGAGAAGCCGTCCGCAATCAGGACGGCACCATTTCTCTGCTCTTCGGCCTTTCGCTCATGCCGCTCCTTGCGGGTGCCGGCGTGGCGCTGGACTACAGCCGGGCATCTGATGTCCGTGCCGCCATGCAGAACGCTGTCGACTCGACCGTGCTCGCCATGGCGAAGCGTTCGCCGACGCTCAGCGATCGCGATCTCCAGACCGAAGCCCTGAAGCACTTTTCGGCTGTCTACCATACGCGCCATGGTATCGCGCCCGCTCCCATCCGCGTTTCCCGCAGCCGCACGGCCATGCGCGTCGAAGCAGCTGGAAACGTGCCCACGAGACTCATGAAGGCGTTCGGCACCACGAACCTTGCGGTTTCAACCGTTGGCGAAGCTTCCATCTCCCAGCGCCGGGTCGAGCTCGCGCTCGCCCTCGACAATACCGGCTCGATGGGCCGCCTTTCGAAGATGGATGAGCTGAAGAAGGCAACCCGCAACCTCATCAACGCTGCAGAAGGTTCGGCTCCGTCAGGCAGCGGAATGATCAAGATCGCCATGGTGCCCTTCGATACCGAGGTAAAGGTCAATGCCGGCGCTTACCGCGAGCAGTCGTGGCTGGCCTTCCGCGAGAACGCCAGCCATCCTTCCTTCGACAACATCCGGCCACGGATGGCGACCAAGGCCGCTTGGACCGGCTGCATCTCCGACCGTGGCACGGGCTTCGACGCGGGCGACCGACGCTCCGAGCTGGCGCGCCCGGAGTCGCTTCATCCGGCGGTTGTCTGCGCCAACGATCA
>JBOFUS010000593.1:0-1923 GCA_051652685.1 Beijerinckiaceae bacterium | reverse complement strand
CTGGCCAACATCACCATGCGTGTGACGGAGCACGATGGCGAGGTGATCTTCCTGCACGAGGTGATGGCAGGTGCCGCCGACCGGAGCTACGGCATTCAGGTGGCCAAGCTCGCCGGCCTGCCGCCACCGGTCATCGAACGGGCAAAGGTCATTCTTTCCGAACTGGAAAAGGAGGAGCGTCAGGCCCCGGTCGACCGCCTGATCGGCGATCTGCCGCTGTTTGCTGCCCTGCCGCAAGCGCCGCGCGTGGTGGAAAAGACAGTTCCCAAGATGGACGCGTTGCGGGATGCGCTGGGCTCGCTGGCCCCCGACGAATTGACCCCGCGCGAGGCGCTGGATGCGCTCTATCGGTTGAAGGGGCTGCTTTAAGTCACGTAGTTTCCTGAGTATTCGTCATTGCGAGCGCAGTGAAGCAATCCAGAGCCACGCTGGCACTATGCGGTGCCTATGGAAGCGTCGCGCTGGATTGCTTCGCTGCGCTCGCAATGACGGTGCACCGTCACAAATGATCATGTGCCTCCATCGCCCCATGCAGCGCAGCTGACGCCGCCTTGCAGGTCGCTGCATAGTCCGGCGTCGTCCGGTAGGAATCCGTGCGTGGGTAACCCGCCGGAACAGGAATATCGGCGACAATTCGCCCCGGCCGCGCTGCCATCACCGCGATGCGAGAGGAAAGATAGGCGCTTTCGTAGACCGAGTGCGTCACGAAAATCACCGTGACGCGGCGGCTCTCCTTCAGCTTCAGCAGGTCCCCGTTCAGCCGGAAGCGGGTGATCTCGTCCAGCGCTGCAAAAGGCTCATCCATCAGCAGGAGCCGCGGTTCCGTCACCAACGCACGGGCGATGGAGACGCGCATCTTCATGCCACCGGAAAGTTCGCGCGGGTAGACATGGGCAAAATCGGCAAGGCCGACCTGCACCAGCGCATCCCTGATGCGGGGCTCGGCCGCTGACTTCGAGACGCCACGCAGCTTGAGCGGCAGGTAGACATTCTCCGTGGCGCTGGCCCAGGGCATCAGCGTCGGCTCCTGGAAGACAAATCCGATGTCTTTCCTGCCGTGAATGTCGCGACGGGCGTCACCGCCCGATGGCCACTCGATGCTGCCGCCCGAGACATCCGCCAGCCCGGCGATCAGCCGGAGCGCCGTCGACTTGCCGCAGCCGGATGGCCCCAGCAGCGACAGGAACTCGCCCTCCATGACCTCTAGGTTCAAATCCTCGAGCGCCACCGTGCCGTTGTCGAATTCCTTGCGGACATGGCGGAGCGAGACGAGCGGAGCGGACATGGCGGCTTGTCTTACTTCCGCAACTCCTTGCCAAGCCCCTTGTTCACGAACTCCAGCGTGTAGCTCTTCCGGTAGTCGAGATCGGCCTTGAAGAGCCCGGCCTTCACCATCTTGTCGAAGAAGCTCTTCATCCGTGCGTCCGTCATCGCACCGATGCCCAGGGTCAGCGAATCATCGGAGTCCACGATGCCGTTCGCTTTCATCAGATCGATCGCTGCCCTGATCCCGTCATCCGTCATGTCGGGATTGTCTTTCTTGATCAGGGCATTGGCGGCGGCATTGTCGCCATACATATAGTTGTACCAGCCCAGAATCGACGCTTCCACGAACTTGCGCACCACGTCCGGCTTCTTCTCGACCAGTTCGCGCCGCGTCTCGATGGTGGTCGAATAGGTGTCGAAGCCGTAGTCCGCGAGCAGGAAGGTCTTTGGCTTGAAGCCCGCCTGCTTTTCGATGGAGACGGGCTCGGACGAGAGATAGCCCTGCATCACGGCCTTCCTGTTGGCGAGGAAGGGTGCGGCGTTGAAAGTGTAGGGCTTCACCTGCTCCTCGCGGAAGCCGTGCTCGCTGCGCATCCACTGGTAGAAGGAAGCAAGGCCTTCCTTGGAAATGAAGATGTCGTTGGATTTCTTCAAATC
>JBOFUS010000592.1:0-2892 GCA_051652685.1 Beijerinckiaceae bacterium | reverse complement strand
CCGCATTCCGTGTTTTGCGGTAACGGATTCGGTCAAAAGGAAGCGTTAAGGCCCGCCAACGCTGGCTCGAGGGCTGCTGAAAAAGTGAACAGTCCCGTCTTTGCGAGGAGCGTAAGCGACGAAGCAATCCAGAAAACGGTTCATTGTCGGGCGAAAACCTGTAGTTCCACTGCAAGCGCCGCGCTGGATTGCTTCGATTCGCTCGCAATGACGGGACTGTTCACCTCTCCAGCAGCCTGCTTGAGGGCGATCGCCCTTCAGGCCGTTATCCTTTCAGCCCCGGCATGTCGAAGATCAGGCAGGTCTCGGTGCCATGGGCCAGCAGCTTGCCCTCACGGTCAAAGAGCTTGCCCTCGGATGTTGCGGCCCGCCGGCCACGTGAGAGCACGAAACCCTCGGCGCGCACGATGCCCGTGGAGGGCAGGATGGGCCGGCAGAAGTGAAGTTTGAACTCCAGGGTGGTGTAGCCTTCTCCGGGCTTCAGCGTGGAGTGGACGGCGCAGGCCATGACGCTGTCCATGATCGTCGCGGTCCAGCCTCCGTGGATCGAGCCCAGCGGATTGTAGAATTCCGCCTTTGGCTCGCCCTCGAACACCACCTTGCCTTCGTCGGCCGATACCATGGTGATTGCCGTGGTGACCGCGAAGGGAGGGGCGGGCAAGCTGCGGTCGATCATGCCGCGCAGCATCTCGAGACCGCTCAGCGCAGCCAATTCCCGCAGCGGCAGCGGGCGGACATCGGTCGGCGTAGCCGGTCGTTCAATCGCCATGGCGACTGAGTACACGAGCCCCCGCCGTGCCGTCAAAGACATCCCGAAGATGATCAGGAGGGGGATGTGCTGCCGCCTCTTCCAGCATCGCCAGCGCCTGCCGAACCGAGCACTCGCGGATAGCGTCGCGGGACAGCGGGCCAAAGCGCTTCTCGATGACGACGCAGTGATCGCTGGTGGCCAGACCGAAGATAACGAGACCCACCGGCTTGTCCGCCGAGCCGCCGCCCGGTCCAGCAACGCCGGTAATCGAAACGGCAGCCTGCGCATCCGAGTTGGTGAGCGCACCCCGCGCCATCTCCTCCGCCGTGGCAAGGCTCACCGCGCCATGGGCCACAAGCGTCGCCTCAGAGACGCCAAGCATGTCGCGCTTCGCTGCGTTGGAGTAGGTAACAAAGCCCCTGTCCACCACATCCGAGGAGCCGGGGATCGCGGTCAGCAGCGCTGACACCAGTCCACCTGTACAGGATTCGGCCGTCACACAGCGCCATCCCCTTGCCCTGAAGGCATCAAGCACGGCGGTCGCCTGCGTGGTCAATTCGGCTGAAAACATCGCTTCACCTCAAGTCGTCCCAACCATATGCGCATACCTCCCGCGTGTTCCAACGACTTGCATCCCGTCTTTTCACGCGTTAAATTTAGGCAACTTTGTGAATGCATAAAAAATAGGCAAATGAACAAGAAATCGGCATCAACCGCTGGGACCGAGGCGTTGGATGACATGCGTGGCGCGCTGCTGGCTCCCATGTCGGGTGTCACAGATGCCGGCTTTCGCCGCGCCGCCGCATTTTTTGGCGCGACACTCGTTGTCTCGGAGATGGTCGCTTCAGACGAATTGGCGAAAGGTTCCGCCGAGGCGCTGTTGCGTGCCGAGGGATCAGGCCTCGGCGTTCACGTGGTGCAACTGGCAGGCTGCGAGGCGCACTGGATGGCGGAGGGCGCGCGCATGGCCGAGGCCAACGGGGCGGATGTTATCGATATCAACATGGGCTGCCCTGCCAAACGCGTGACCAACGGCTGGTCCGGTTCGGCGCTGATGCGCGACCTCGACCATGCCGCCAGCCTGATCGCGGCAACTGTGGCGGCCACGTCGCGGCCTGTGACACTGAAGATGCGGCTTGGCTGGGACGACGCCAGCCTCAACGCGCCGGAGCTTGCCCGCCGGGCCGAGGCGCTTGGCGTGCGCATGATCACGGTGCATGGCCGCACACGCAGCCAGTTCTACAAGGGTATGGCGCGCTGGGGCGAAGTGCGCGCCACGGTAGCCGCAACCCGACTTCCTGTGGTGGTCAATGGCGATATTGTTGATCTGACTGCTGCTCGCGCAGCACTCGCACAATCCGGCGCAGCGGCTGTGATGATCGGGCGCGGTGCGCTTGGCCGGCCCTGGCGGGTGGGGGAAGTGGCAGCAGCGCTGCGTGGCGAGGCATATATGCCGCCCGGCCGGGCGGCAATGGCCGCTGCCGCGACCGTTCACTATGCCTCGCTGCTGTCGGCCATGGGCCGCGAGGCAGGCCTTCGTCACGCTCGCAAGCATGTGGTGGCTTATCTCGAGGAGGCCGCGCGGCTTGGCTCGGAGGAGGCCCTTCGGCTGAAACCCCAGCTCAGCCGCTCGGAAGAACCCGAGTTCGTGATCCGGGGCCTTGAACGGGCCTTCGTTGACATTCCAGAAAGGCTGGCGGCATGAGCGCTGATATCCACGCGCGGGGTGCAATCGCCGCGCCTTTCCTTGCACCGCAGGAGGCAACCCTGGACCGTGTCGCCCAGGCCTTGCCGCATCCCATTCTGATCGTCGATGCCAACGGTGGCATCATGGACGCCAACGCTGCTGCCGAAGCATTTTTCGATACGGGCCTGGCTTTCATGCGTCGCAGCGCGCTGTCGCGCCTGTGCGGCGCAGATTCGCCGCTGGCGAGCCTCGTCCGGCAGGTCGCCATCGAGGGTAAGTCGTTCAATCTCTACCGGGTCGACCTCGGCGGTCCGCGCCACCCGGCCGAACGGCTGGTCGATATCCACGCAAGCCCGCTGCCCGAGCAGGAGGAGTATGTCGTGGTGATGCTGCACGAGCGTACCATCGCCGACAAGTTCAGCCGTCAGATGAACCATCGCGGCGCGGTGCGCTC
>JBOFUS010000591.1:0-1849 GCA_051652685.1 Beijerinckiaceae bacterium | reverse complement strand
GGGACTGTCAGGATTTCCGTGTGTGTGCGGGCATAATGGGTAAACAGGAGACCCCAAATGTCCCGACGCAAAGAGCCTTCGATATCGAACGATCTTCTTGACCAGTTGCTGGCTGGCGGCGCGGCAAGCGCGGCTTTTGACCAGGGCGGATTGCTGGATGCGCTGAAGAAGGCGCTGACCGAGCGCGCCCTTAACGCCGAGATGGACCACCATCTGGCTGGCGAGGAAGGAGTGGGCAACACACGCAACGGCTATGGCCGCAAGACGGTGATGACCGACACCGGCAAGCTGGCGATCGACGTGCCGCGCGATCGCCAGTCGCGTTTCGAGCCGCAGCTGATCGCCAGGTATCAGCGCCGCTTTCCCGGCTTCGATGACAAGATTGTCTCGATGTATGCGCGGGGGATGAGCACGCGCGAGATCACCGGGCACCTGCACGAGCTTTACGGCATCGACGTCTCGGCCGACCTGATCAGCACGGTGACGGACGCCGTGCTCGATGAGGTCGCCACCTGGCAGCAGCGGCCGCTCGACGCGGTTTACCCGCTGGTCTTCTTCGATGCGATCCGGGTGAAGATCCGCGACGAGGGAATCGTCCGCAACAAGGCGATCCACATTGCACTGGGCGTTCGCGCCGATGGCGCCAAGGAGGTTCTCGGGCTCTGGCTCGAGCAGAATGAGGGTGCCAAGTTCTGGTTGCGCGTCATGAACGAGCTGCGCAATCGCGGCACCGAGGACATCCTGCTCGCCGTCGTCGATGGCCTCAAGGGCTTCCCGGAAGCGATCACCGCGGTGTTTCCCGACACGATTGTCCAGACCTGCATTGTCCATCTGCTGCGGAACTCGATGGACTTTGCCTCATGGAAGGATCGCAAGACGCTGGCGGGAGCGCTCAAGGGGATATACCGCGCCACCGATGCCGTCGCCGCCGAAGCGGCGCTGACGGCATTCGAAGCCAGCTTCTGGGGCCAGCGCTATCCTGCCATCGGCCAGAGCTGGCGGCGCGCATGGAGCGAGGTCATCCCGTTCTTCGCGTTCCCCGGCGACGTCCGCCGGATCATCTACACCACCAACGCCATTGAGGCCTTGAACTCCAGGCTGCGGCGCGCGGTGCGCGCACGCGGCCACTTTCCAAGCGACGAAGCCGCAACCAAGCTGCTCTATCTGATCTTGAACCGATCCGAGAAAGAGTGGAAGATGCCGCCTCGTGAGTGGTCAATGGCCAAGGCCCAGTTCGCCGTCATCTTCGGCGAGCGCTTCATCCGCGCTATGGCGGCCTAATGTTCAACCGCCCGCACACACACGGAAATCCTGACAGTCCCCAGCACATAGGCTTGTGAATGCTCTTCCAGCATGCGACGCAGGCCCGAATCCGAACCATAAAGCGCATCGGCAAGAACAAAACGGCAGGATATGCCCGCATCCAGCGCCGCGCTGATCATCTCGCGGGCAATCACGAGCTTGCTGGAGAAGGCAAGATCCGAGGGGACGGATGCCTTGGCCCGGCGCGTCGCGTCCTTGGCCCAGGCCTCGGGCAGATAGAGCCGCCGGTCAATCAAGGCCGCGCCATGACGGCTGGCATAGCACAGGAACACGCCGACCTGCACATTCTCGATCCGGCCTGCCGTGCCCGAATACTGGCGCGCGACGCCAACCGAATGCGCCCCTTTCTTCACAAAGCCAGTCTCATCCACCACCAGCACGCCATCCGCATCACCCAGCGCCTCAATGGCGTAATCGCGCACCACATCCCGCAAGGCCTCCGCATCCCAATGCGAACGGCCCAGCAGCGACTGAAACCGGTACGGCACCGCATGGCCGGCTTCCTCGGCCAGCATCCAGCCGGTCT
>JBOFUS010000590.1:0-2491 GCA_051652685.1 Beijerinckiaceae bacterium | reverse complement strand
CGCCAGCGAGCTGGTTGAAGCGCCCCTCATAGTTCTGGGTGACACGCACCACGAGATCGCCTTCGGAGACACGCCCGAGTGTGGCGACAAAGTCCTCCATCGCCGCTTCCACCAGCGTGTTGATGCGGTTCTGGCCGCCAGCGAGATCACGGATCACGCCGGTCTTGTCGTCCTCGCGGATGCGGGCCGAGAAATCGCCACGCGTTGCTGCTTCGACCACGCCGGCCACTTCCGTCATGGCAGCGAGTTCGGCGGTCAGGTCGCGCCATTCGGCAATGATGCCCAGCGATTGGCCGGCGTCATCGATGACGGGGTTGATGTTGACCTCGATGGTGAGCCGGTCGACCTCGATGCGCGTGCGGTTGGGGGTATCGCTGGAGCCCTGCCGGAACTGCCTGAGCATCGCGCCCATCATGTCCTCGGCTGTCAGGCCGGTATAGGCTTGGCGGAACGAGTTGGCATTGTCGCGGAAGAAGGCGAGCATGGCCTCGTTCGTGTAGATCACGCGGCCTTCCGCATCGGCGATCATCACGTTGGCGCTCGCCCGGTCGAGACCGGATTTGATGCGCGCTGCCGCGACACCCATTTTGTGCACCTGCGTCAGCGAGCGGGCGAGCTCGCCCAGCTCATCGCGGCGGTTCTCGCCGGGAACCGTCACGTTTTCTCCGGCAGCGATGCGCCCGACGGCATCCGCCATCTGGCCAACCGGCCGCGAGATGCGCCGCGCCATGAAGATTGCGCCAAAGCTGATCAGCAGGAGGACGCCAAGCGAGACAAGCGCATTCCTGATGCCCATCGCTGTGATCGGCGAGTAGAATTCTGTGGCATGCGTTTCGGTCACCACCACCCAGCGCTTGCCGAGAAAGTTGGCAGGCGCGGCCGCGATCAGCGCTGGCTGTCCGTCCACCGAGACACCAAAACCGGTGGACGCCTTGCCGGCGAGCGCCATCGCGACCATTTCACTCGCCGGGAGCTCGGAGAGAAGGGCGCGCGGCGGCCGGTTGTTGAGCTTGCTGCGCAGCAGATTGCCCTCGCCGATGGCATAGGCCGTTCCGGTTTGCCCGAACGTCTTGGAGATCGAGGCGGAAATCACGCCGGAGGGCAGCTGGATGGCGGCGACGCCGATCACTGCGCCGGAATCGTCAGTGATTGCCTTAGCGATAAACGCTGAAGGATCATTGTTGCTAGGGGCGTAGGGGGAGTAGTCCTCGAAATGCGCCTCGCGCCGCGCCGCCTTGGCGACCGCACCCTCGAAAGCGCGGCCAAGACCGCTGTCACGCAGCTTGCCGGTTTTCACATTGCCGCCGAAGTCCGGCTCCTTCTCGACCGTGTAGATCACGTCACCGGCGGGCGAGATCAGGAACATGTCGTAGTAGCTCTTGCCGAGGTTTACCCCCTTCATGAACGGATGCCAGCGGCGATGCGCGACGCCATAGGCACTGCGGTCATCATGGCCGAGGTAGTCGCTCGGTTTTTCGCCGGCCGGCGGCTTTCGAGCGCCATAGTGTGTGAAGAGGGCCTGCCCGCCTCCCTCCACGCTGCCGAAAGCCTGTGCAAGCGAAAGGAAGGCATTCTGCGTGGTCGGGCTCTCGGCGAAAATCTTGACTTCCGCTGCAACACTGTCGCCCAGCCGCGCGAGAATCTCCGCGCGGTAGCCGGCGATGCCGGAGAGCATCTCGTTTTCGGTTTCCAGCAGCGCATGCGTGCTGGCGATATGCGAGCTGACACCCACCGCAACGGACGCGGCAAGCGCGCCGGCAATGGCAATCATTGGGATTCTGACTGAAAGGCGGTTCAGTCGGGCGAAGGCGGCGGACATGGCGTTTCCTTTGTTTCTAGTGGCGTTCAGGCGGCAAGCGATGCAGCTGCGCGTGTCAACTGGTCGGAAAGCACGGCTTCGAGCTTGAGCAGTGCCACCACTTCGTTGGGCAGCAGCGCCATGCCCTCGATGACGTCGAGGCCATTCATGGCAACGGCGGGGGCTGGATGGATGGAGGTCACGGGAACATCGACGATATCGGAGACGGCGTCGACGAGAAGGCCAGCCGTCTGCTCGCCCACATCCACAACGACGATCACGTGCTTGGCGGTGGCTGCCGTGAGCCCTGCACCGAGGCGCGCCCTGAGGTCATAGACCGCAAGGATCAGGCCCCGCAGATTGATGACCCCGCGTACGTACTGCGCCGAGTGAGGCAGCGGCGTGGTCATCTGCCAGCCCTTGATCTCGCGCACTACGCCGACATCGATGCCGAAGGTGCGGCCATCGACATTGAAGGTGACGATCTGGCGCGCCTCGCCCAGCATCGCGTTGCGCGCGCCCGATTGCTCCATCAGATCCCGCAGGTTCATGGTGTCCCCCTAGTGAAGCGTCTCGGCATCTGGCCGATGGTGATGTTGGCTGTTGAGGCGTGGAATGGCGTCGACATCGACGATGAGGGCCACGAGGCCATCGCCGAGAATGGTCGCGGCGGAGGCACCGGGCACGGGGCCG
>JBOFUS010000589.1:0-1124 GCA_051652685.1 Beijerinckiaceae bacterium | reverse complement strand
CGCGGCGCTTGCCGCCGCGCTGGCTCTGGTGCCTGCGGCAGCGCAGTCCAACCGCGATGCGGATTACAAAGGACCCACCACGTCGGAGAATGCACTGCCGGTTGGTTATTTCGACGCGGTTGTGCTGATCAAGGCCAAGAAATACGCCGAGGCGATCCCCATGCTGATCAGCCTGAAACTGATGGGCAATGCCGATGTCCAGAACTGGCTGGGTTACAGCTATCGTAAGCTGAAGCGCATGGATGAGTCCCGCGTTCACTACGAGGCGGCGCTCAGGATCGACCCCGAGCACCTGCCGACTCTGGAATATTATGGCGAGTGGCTCGTGGAAATGGGCCAGATCGAGGCAGCGAGGGTCTTTCTGGCAAAGATCGAGACACGCTGTGGCCGCGAGTCCTGCGAAGCCTGGCGCGACCTCAAGTTTGCCATCGATACCGGCAAACCGAGGGAACACTGAAGCGTCTCGAGGCCCCGCCGCTTCTTGGCTCAACAAACGCCGCCGGGCTTGCTAGAAGCGTCCGGCGGCGTTCCGGTCCGCGTTCAGGTTCCGCGCCCGTGCCGTCCAGCTCCAAGATCAGCATTGCCATCGTCTCCAGCGGCGCGGCCGAAGCCGAGGCGGCATCGCGTGCGCTGAAGGAACGCTACGGCAACGTGCCGCTTGACGATGCCGACGTGGTGGTTGCACTCGGCGGAGACGGGCTCATGCTGCAGACGATGCACCGCCTCATGGGCAGCGGAAAGCCGATCTACGGCATGAACCGCGGCTCGGTCGGTTTCCTGATGAACGAGTTTCGCCCCAAAGGCCTGACAAAAAGGCTGGCTGCAGCCGAAAAGAGCATTGTCAGGCCGCTGCTGATGACGGCCATCGATATCGATGGCATCGAGACCAAGGCCCGCGCCATCAACGAGGTGCACCTGCTGCGCCAGTCCTATCAGGCGGCGAAGCTCAGGCTCTCCATCGACGGCAGGCCACGCCTGGAAGAGCTGATCGCTGACGGCGTGCTGGTGGCGACGCCCGCCGGCTCGACAGCCTATAACCTCTCGGCGAACGGCCCCATCCTGCCGCTCAACAGCCCGCTGCTGGCGCTGACGCCGATCTCGCCCTTTCGACCGCGCCGCTGGCA
>JBOFUS010000588.1:0-3499 GCA_051652685.1 Beijerinckiaceae bacterium | reverse complement strand
ACTTCGGCGAGAGACGACGAAGCAACGCTCTTTTCAATGGCCATGGCCCCATTCCCTGATTTGCGCCACGGCACGTTTGCCACAGCTGGATTAAGCGCATGGTTCGGCTCGTGAACCCCTGCGTCAGGTAAGAGTTTCCACCTAGCCCGTTAAAACTGTCTGAAACTTGCGGGTGTTCGGCCTGAAAAAGTGAATTTGTTCTACCAGAGATCGTTAAATTGCACTGATGCCCCGCTCGCGAAGCACGTTCTCGACCGCGTCAGACGCACCGGGCGTCGCGTGAAGCCAAGCGTCGAGAAAGCTCGCTTCCTCGAAGTCGGCGTCAAGGAAGCAGGCGAAAAATCCGCCACCCTCGACCAGTCCGAAACTGACGCCGGCGGCAGCAGCTCGCTCGATCCAGTGCAGCGGATCGGGCGTGGTATAGAAAGCCGCCATACGGCCGGCTTCCTCGGCCTTCCGCACACTTTCGGGATCGGTCACGTATTCACCGCTCATGGAGAGAGAAAAGCGCGCGCCCGTTTCATGCGCAAGAACATCGTTAGCGCTTCGTTAACGGCCACCATGCAAAGCTATCGACAAACTTGAGGCAAGTCAGCAACGGCAGCGCAAGTGTTGCCAGCATAGACTGTCGAAAAAGCACGCGCGAAGGTGGCCCATGTCAAAGAAAGCCAAGGGAAAGAACCCTGCACACACCAGCGCCGCGATCACCTTACAGGATATGATCGCGGAAGCCTTTGGCGAACGCGGCGTTGAGCTGCGCCGCGATGGACAGACACCGCTGGCCTTCGATGGCCGCATGCTCGCGGAAGTCACCAGCTACTCCACCGGGCCAAGCCTCTGGTACGAACTCGCGGCCTACCAGCGCGACAAGGACTTTGTGCTCGCCATGCGTGTCTACAAGAAGCGCATCGAGGAAAAGGATATCCACCGGGCCGAAGTGTTCTGCAGCCTCGCGGCACTTTGCCTTGCAGTGGAGGACCACGACGCAGCGCATGATGTAACCCAGATCGCGGACCTCACCGATGCGCGCCTCTCCACCGCCGAAGCAATGATCCGCGCGGCGGCGCTGCGCCAGAAGATCGACGAGGCGCGGAGTGAGCACCGTTCTGCTGCAGGCGATCTGCTGACGGAGCTGTCGCGCCTGATGGCCTGATCGACGTCAGTCCCAGTCCATGGCCTTGCCAATCGCGTTGACCGGCAATGCTGGCCCGAAACGATAGGCTGCCGGGCGCTCGACTTCTGCCAGTTCTCCACCAAGCGAAGCGCGGATCGCTGCTTCCAGCGCGGCCGTATCGGCGGTGCGATCGCCTGGAACAACGAAGGCCTTGAGCCGCTGGCGGGCGGCGTCGCCACCAACGGCAAAGGCCCTGACCACAGCGGCAGCCACGCCTTCGCAGGCCTCGATACGCCGCCGTACCCGATCCGGAAAGACATTGATGCCGCCGACCTGGACTGCGCCATCCCGCCGTCCGACAGGACGGATCAGCCGCTCGCCCTCGAAGATTACATGATCGGCAAACGGAACCGGCTCGCCAAGCGTGCCGTCGGCTTCGATCCGGTAGATCACCTCGCCGTCGTCCGCCACGGCCCAACCGTCGAAAAGCCGGAAGGCCGACGCCGGATTATCGCGCCAGGCGATGCCTGCGGTCTCCGACGAGCCGTAAATCTCCGTCAACCGCTCAAGTTTCTGCTCCAGAAGCAGCCCTGCGAGATCGGCGGGCATTGGCGCGGTGGACGTCGCCCCCGAGACACCAGCGGGAAAGCGCGGCAGGCTGGTCGCGAGATAGCGCCACAGATGCGGCGTCGCGACGATCAGATCTCCCGGCAACAGCGCCTCGCGCAATCTGCCCGGAGACAGCGGTCTGGCATCCAGCACAGGAATATCAAGGCGAGAGGGGAAGAGGGCCGCGAAGAGAAAACCGTAGATGTGATGTGGCGGCACCATGCTGACGATGCGGCGCGGCTGGCGAAGCGCAACCGCAAGCTCGTCTGTTTCAGCAGCCAGATGCGCCACGCGATGAACGCAGGCCTTCGGCGTGCCGGTGCTGCCCGACGTCTGGAAAGTGACATGCTCGAACGAACGCCGCAGACCTTCCGCGACGATGAAATCCCAACGGCCGATGGTCTTCTCGATCAGCAGATAATCCTCGATGCCGCAGGCGTGCAGATGGAAGAACTGGTTGAGCCGCGATGCGATGTCGATGCGACCAAGGCTGTCGATGCTCAGGCCCGGCGTATCGCCTTCGCCCAGCAGCAGATCGTCGCTCCACGCAAGCTGCTCCGCTGGCGGTACCTCGCGTCTGGTCAGCCGACCGAGCTCCTCGGCGATGAGGCTGATCACCACGCTGCGGCGGCGCTCCGGTGAAAGCATCGGCGAACCCTCACGAAAAAGCCTCCGAATCGGCCGATCCGGAGGCTCTCGATAGCAGAAAGCAAAAATTCCTGTGGCGGTTATTGGCCTTCGACCGCGTAGAAAACTTCGCCCAGCAGATCCTTGTACTGGCGACGCGCCTCGGAAAGCTTCATCTTCATCGCCGCCGCCTTGAGGCCCAGTTCGACCACCGATACGTCATTGTTGTCGAGCGGGAGATCGGCACGGATATCCTCGGCAGGATCGTAGTTCTCGAGCCAGAACAGCGCCTCGTCGAAGCTGGACGCCTCGTAGGCAGAGAAGCGATCCTTGTCGTTCTCGGATTTCGTGAACATCCGCACATTGGCAACGAAACTGTCGGCCGTCGTGCGGTAGACGTTGATCTCGTACCAGAGGGGGGTGCCGGGCGCATAGCTCATTGCGCTGCACACCTCGACGCCTTCAAAGGCGAGGGGGCGTTCCCCGGTCCGGCGCAGCATCATCTGGTTGCCGGCGGCGGGTGCGCTGAACATGTTCAAAGCAGCAGACATCAGTTTGCCCTTTGCAAGGTATCGGTCGTGGACTGATCGGTCATGGGTTGACCCGCTGCTGCGAAGATTGCAGCACGGGCCGTTTCGAAATCATCACGCAGCCGCAAGGCCTCGCGCGACAGCGCGTCAGCCGTTCTGGCCAGCGGGAAAGCACCATGCTCTTCCACCACGTCGAGTGTAAGGGGGGCCTGGGCTGAAGGGTCATAGGCATTGAGGAAGGCTTCGGCCTCGGCAAGCGTCGAGACCTCCTCGACAACTGCATGGGGCAGAGCCGATCCGTCTTCGGCTTCCAGCGCGATCTCGACGATGAAAACACCGTCAGCGGTTTCGTAGAGGCGGATTGTATGGCAGCGGAGGCTTTCGCCTGCCGCATCGTTCCGGTGAGCAACCAGCAGCATACCGTTGAAGGCAAGCGGACGCAGGCCACTGCGGCGAAGGATCATGCGCGCCAGCGGCGCATCCGACCACAGACCGGCAAGGCCCCCGCCCGTCAGGGCGCGCGGCGACCGCCCGGAGCGGATCGCCTTCAGTTCGGGGGAGAGCCAGACGGATGTCATGGTCGGTTCCGGACGCCTTTGTTTCAGATGCGCTTGATGAA
>JBOFUS010000587.1:0-1597 GCA_051652685.1 Beijerinckiaceae bacterium | reverse complement strand
TGCCTTCAAGTTCATCTACTGGTGGGAATGGGGCCATCGCCAGCTCGGGCGCGTGCTGGGGCTCGTTTATATGTTGCCGCTCATCTGGTTCATCGTGCGCGGCACCATCCGCGGCCGCCTGATGGTCTGGCTGCTGGCTGTGGGTGCGCTTGGCGGTTTCCAGGGCGCGATCGGGTGGCTGATGGTGGCGTCCGGGCTTCAGGCTGGCATGATTGCGGTGGCACCGATCAAGCTGGCCCTGCATCTCACGATGGCCTGCATCATCCTGACATGCCTTGTCTGGACCGCCCGGGCGCTTCGTCCTGCCGGCGTGGTGGATCGTCTCGTTCCGCCAAGGCTTTCTTTCACGGCGAAGGCGCTTGTCGTGCTGATCCTGGTCCAGATCGCGCTTGGCGCGCTGGTCGCCGGCTCGAAGTCGGGCCTGACCTACAACACCTGGCCGCTGATGGACGGGGTGTTCATCCCGACTTTCCCGTCGCTTTTCGCGGCGACGCCTTGGATCGCGAATTTCGTCGAAAACAGCACGCTGGTCCAGTTCAACCACCGGATGACCGCCTATGTCCTGCTGGCGCTTGCAGTGTGGCACGCGCTGGATGCGCGCCGGAATGGTGGCACAGCCGGGCGCGGGGCTGCCCATATCGCCGGTGGCATGCTGCTTCAGGCGGCAACAGGCATCGTCACGCTGCTGCTTGTGGTGCCACTTTGGGCGGGGCTCGCGCATCAGCTGCTGGCGGCGCTGATCCTGATCGCGGCCGTTATCCACGCCGAGCGGCTTGCGCGCGTACAGGTCTGAGGTCGCGCCGGTTCTAGGTCTTGCGACCTTCAGGGACTGGCGGGCGGTAGGAAACGCCTGTAGCTTCCGTAACGGGGGCGATGAAAAAGGAGAGAACTCCCGCATGAGCGAACATTCCGCGCATCTCGACGATGGCGATATCGTCTATCCTGCCGCCTTGCCTTTCGTGCTGGTGCATCTCGCCTGCTTCGCGGCGATCGAGACCGGCGTCACCTGGACAGCCGTCGTCATCGGCATTGTGTTCTATTGGCTGCGGATGTTTGCCATCGGCGCGGGCTACCATCGGTATTTCTCGCACCGATCCTACAAGACCGGACGTGCCTTCCAGTTCATCATCGCCTTCATCGCGCAATCGACGACGCAGAAGAGCGTCATCTGGTGGGCGGCGAAACACCGCCATCATCACCGCCATTCCGACACTGATCTCGATGTGCACTCGCCGGTGCGACGCTCGTTCATCTACAGCCATATGGGCTGGATCTTCGACAGGAAGCATGGCGAGGACAGCTTCGACTGGGACAGCGTGCAGGATCTGACGAAGTATCCCGAACTGATGTTCCTGCACCGCAATGAGCAATATCCGGCAATCGTTGCGGCCGTGGTCTGTTTCCTGATCGGTGGCTGGCCGGGGCTGGTGGTGGGCTTTTTCTGGTCAACGGTCGCCGTCTATCACGGCACCTTCATGATCAACTCGCTCGCCCATGTTCACGGTGCCAAGCGCTACGTCACGGGTGACGAGAGCCGTAACAACTGGCTGCTGGCGATCTTCACCATGGGTGAGGGCTGGCACAACAACCACCACGC
>JBOFUS010000586.1:0-2585 GCA_051652685.1 Beijerinckiaceae bacterium | reverse complement strand
TATCCTTCGACGGGCTCAGGATGAGGTCGTTTCCACTTCTGAGACAAGCTCTCAGCGCTCCAGCCAAAAAAAAGGCGGGGTTGCCCCCGCCATTTTTCAGTACTGTCTGTCCCTGTTCCGCTTCTTTGCGTGGTCGACGCTGGTTCTTCCGCGCCGATCTACACCGCAAGAAAGAGAACGTCCTCCCAAGACCTGGACCACCTTCGCTGAGCTTGCGCCGCGTTCGGTGTCATGAACCTGTGACATATTCTAAAAGCATTCAAGTGATTTTTGCACAAAAATGTGCTGCGCTGCAGCATTCTTGTGCGCCCCTCATTTCAGTGCGACCAGAAAAGGAGCTTTTCTTTTACGGCCTGCCAAAATGGTGGCGAAGCATTGACGTCAACTGCCCCGGCGTCGCATCACCAAAGGCGGTTCAGGCATTGGGAGAAGGCATCCATGAGCAGCGTCACACAGGATCTGAAATCCGGAGCGCTGTTTTATCATCGCAATCCCAAACCCGGCAAACTTGAGATCCAGGCGACCAAGCCGCTCGGTAACCAGCGCGATCTCGCGCTGGCTTATTCGCCCGGCGTTGCCGCTGCGTCTGAGGCAATCCGGGACAATCCCGCTGAAGCAGCCGAACTGACGATCCGCCAGAATCTCGTTGCCGTGATCACCAACGGCACCGCTGTTCTCGGACTCGGCGACATCGGTCCGCTGGCCTCAAAGCCCGTGATGGAGGGCAAGGCGGTGCTCTTCAAGAAGTTCGCCGGCATCGACTGTTTTGACATCGAGGTAAATGAGAAGAACGTCGAGAAACTCGTTGATGTCGTGGTCGCGCTTGAGCCGACGTTTGGCGGCATCAACCTGGAGGATATCAAAGCACCCGAATGCTTCGAAGTGGAGGCGAAGTGCCGCGAGCGCATGAACATTCCCGTGTTCCACGACGATCAGCATGGAACAGCCATCATCGTCGCTGCGGCTGTGCTGAATGCGATGGAGCTTGCCGGCAAGGCGCTGCGTGACGTCAGGCTGGTGACGTCAGGTGCCGGTGCGGCGGCGCTGGCCTGCCTCAACCTGCTGGTGGAGCTGGGAATACCGCGCGCCAACATCACCATCACGGATCTGGAAGGCGTCGTCTACGTTGGCCGCGAGAAGCTGATGGACCGCTGGAAGTCGGCGTTCGCGCAGGAGACCACCGCGCGCACCCTTGCCGAGGTCATTGATGGTGCGGACATCTTCCTCGGGCTTTCTGCAGGCGGCGTGCTGAAGCCGCACATGCTGGAAAAAATGGCGGCGCAACCGCTCATCATGGCGCTGGCCAACCCCAATCCGGAGATCATGCCCGGCGACGCCGTGGCTGTGCGGCCGGATGCGATGATCTGCACAGGTCGATCCGATTATCCCAATCAGGTCAACAACGTGCTGTGCTTTCCTTACATTTTCAGGGGCGCGCTCGACGTGCATGCCACGACCATCAACGAGGCGATGAAGCTGGCAGCGGTGCGCGCCATCGCGCAGCTGGCGCGCGAGGCTCCGTCGGATGTGGTGGCCAAGGCCTACGGCGGGGTGGTCAGGACCTTCGGCAAGGATTCGCTGATCCCCAGCCCCTTCGATCCGCGCCTGATCCTGCGCATCGCTCCTGCCGTCGCGCGGGCAGCCATGGAGAGCGGCGTAGCGAAAAAGCCCATCGCCGATTTCAAGGTCTATGACGAAGACTTGTCCCGCTTCGTCTTCCGCTCCGGCTTCATCATGCGGCCGCTGATCACGGCCGCAAAGGCCGATCCCAGACGCGTCGTCTATGCCGAGGGCGAGGACGAACGCGTGCTGCGGGCGGTCCAGACCGTGGTGGAGGAGGGGATCGCACATCCCATCCTCATCGGTCGCCCTTCCGTGGTCGAGGCACGGCTGGAGCGCTTTGGCCTGTCGATCCGGCCGGGCCGCGAGTTCGAACTGGTCAATCCGGAGGATGACCCGCGCTATCGCGACTACGTTGCCAGCTATCTCGAGATCTCGGGCCGACGCGGCATCACGCCAAATGCCGCGCGGACGCTGGTCCGGACGAACAGCACGGTCATCGCCGCGCTTGCGCTGGCGCGGGGTGATGCAGATGCGATGCTTTGCGGTGTCGAGGGGCGGCTGACGTCCCGCCTGCGCTACATCAAGGACATTATCGGGCTGGCTCCGGGCGTCGAGGATTTCGCCGCGCTCTCGCTGATGGTAACCAACAAGGGCGCGTATTTCCTGGCTGACACCCATGTGCGCTGGAACCCGACAGCGCGCGAAATTGCCGACATGGCGATCATGGCCGACAAGATCGTGCGCCGTTTCGGGCTTGAGCCCAAGATCGCGCTGCTGTCGCACTCGGACTTCGGCTCCAGCGATTCGCCTGACGCCCGCAAGATGCGCGAGGCGCTCGACCTCATCATCGCGCGCGCACCTGAGATTGCGGTGGATGGCGAGATGCAGGCCGACACGGCCCTGTCCGAGATGATTCGCGAGCGTGTCATGCCAAACGCCCGCTTCAAGGGCGAGGCGAATGTGCTGCTGATGCCCAACCTTGATGCGGCCAACATCGCCTACCAGTTCACCAAGATCATGGC
>JBOFUS010000585.1:0-2062 GCA_051652685.1 Beijerinckiaceae bacterium | reverse complement strand
GCACCACCGGTACCCTTCTGCTTGTACATTTTCTTGGTCGTCCGGTTGATTTCCGAACGGTTCTTCACGTCGTGGGTGCCCTGCTGGCGCTTGGCCAGTTGATAGCGGACCATGCGATGCAGAATGTCGGCGCGTGGCTCGAGGCCGAAAACGGACTCGGACACGGTAATCGTACCGGCGGTGCCGCCGTCGAGAGTGGTGACAGACAGTTCCATGATCAGGCCTCCACCTGGACGGTTTCAGCAGCCGTTTCCGGCATCTTGAACTTTCCGGGACGCGGCAAATCCTTGTGCGCGGGCTTCTTCACCGCATCACGCACATGAATCCAGCCGCCCTTGGTGCCAGGAACGGCACCCTCGACGAGGACCAAACCACGCTCGACATCTGTCGAGACAACCTTCAGGTTGAGGGTCGTGATGCGTTCGACACCCAGATGACCCGGCATCTTGCGGTTCTTGAAGGTGCGACCAGGATCCTGACGTCCACCGGTCGAACCGATGGAACGGTGGGACACGGAGACGCCGTGCGTGGCGCGAAGACCGTGGAAGTTCCACCGCTTCATACCGCCTGCGAAGCCCTTGCCGGTCGAGATGCCAGAGACATCCACAAACTGACCAACCACGAAGTGATCCGCCGTAATCTCGGCACCGACGGGCAGCATCGACTGCTCGTCCACGCGGAACTCAGCGACTTCGCGCTTCGGCTCCACATTCGCCACAGCGAAATGGCCGCGCTCTGCCTTCGACACGTTTTTGACCTTGGCGCGGCCAACACCGAGCTGAACGGCTGTGTAGCCATTCTTGTCAACCGTGCGCTGTGCCACCACCTGGCAGCTGTCTATCTTGAGCACTGTGACAGGCACATGCTCGCCGGCATCCGTGAATACACGGGTCATGCCGAGTTTCTGGGCTATGACACCAGACCTCATGGCGTGAATCCTTTCCAGAGGAGGTCGCGAGGGATCACAGACGGATCTGCACGTCGACGCCGGCCGCGAGGTCCAGCTTCATCAATGCATCAACTGTCTGCGGGGTGGGATCGACAATGTCGAGCACCCGCTTGTGGGTACGAATCTCGAACTGCTCACGCGCCTTCTTGTCGATATGCGGCGAACGGTTCACGGTGAACTTCTCGATGATGGTCGGCAGCGGGATCGGCCCACGCACCTGTGCGCCGGTCCGCTTCGCCGTGGAGACGATCTCGCGTGTCGAACTATCGAGCACGCGGTGATCGAACGCCTTGAGGCGAATCCTGATGGTCTGTCCGTTCATCGGTCTATCCTGCGTTTGTTGTCGGGAACGGGGTTCCCTGACGACGAAGAGCGCGCCACGCGATCGAGGCGCGCTCTTCGAATGGTGAGACGAAATTACTCGATGATCGAGGCGACGACACCGGCGCCGACAGTACGGCCACCTTCACGGATGGCGAAGCGCAGCTTCTCCTCCATGGCGATCGGCGTGATCAGCTCGACTTCGCAAGAAACGTTGTCGCCGGGCATCACCATTTCCGTACCTTCCGGGAGCTTGACCATGCCGGTCACGTCCGTGGTGCGGAAATAGAACTGAGGGCGGTAGTTGGTGAAGAATGGCGTGTGACGGCCACCCTCTTCCTTGGTGAGGATATAGGCCTCGGCCTTGAAACGCTTGTGCGGCTTCACCGAACCCGGCTTGCAGACAACCTGGCCGCGCTCGACGTCCTCGCGCTTGGTGCCGCGCAGCAGAATTCCGACGTTGTCGCCAGCCATGCCCTGATCGAGAAGCTTGCGGAACATCTCGACGCCCGTCACCGTCGTGGTCTGGGTGTCACGGATGCCAACGATCTCGACCGTCTCGCCGACCTTGCAGATACCGCGCTCGATACGCCCGGTCACAACCGTTCCGCGACCGGAAATCGAGAACACGTCCTCGACGGGCATCAAGAAGGTACCATCAATCGGGCGGTCTGGCTGCGGGATATAGCTGTCAACCGTGGCCATCAGCGCCAGAACCGCTTCGCGACCAAGCTTCGGATCGCCCCCATCGAGGGCGACCTTCGCCGAACCCATCGTGATCGGGATATCGTC
>JBOFUS010000584.1:0-2345 GCA_051652685.1 Beijerinckiaceae bacterium | reverse complement strand
GATGTCGTGTGCACCAGTTGCAGATGTTCACGCGCGAACCGCGCGCCTTCAGGCGACGCACTGGCGGTTGGTTCGCCGGGTGCGGTTTCGACGGCCCCGGCTTCGGCAACGGGTGGCACGTCGTCTTCAGCAGTGAAGGCGGCAATATCCATCTCCGACGCTTCACCACCCGCAAAGCCGATATCCCCATCGACCATGTCATCTGCAACAAACAGGCAGTTGACGTCCCGACCGGTCACTTCATCATCTTCGACCATGATGATATCGCCGAGATCGACATGGTTGTCGCGAACGTCCGACGCCGCCACGGCACCGTCCATCTCGATTTCATTGTCGCGGTCTGCGTCAAGCTGATCGCAAGAGGTCGCTCGCTCGAACGGCTCCTCGACGAGGACGAAGTCCACATCCGCCTGGGACATGGACGAATCGCGCGCCAAACCATCGTTGGCGTTGATGTGCGATGCTTCGTTGGGCTCATCGTCGAAGTTCCAGATCTCGACCATGGTGTTGACGCGCTTCTCAAGGAAACCGAGAGCTTCGATCACCTTGCGGATGCGTTGGGCTGTCAGATCCTGGAACGAGCAAGCGGTATAGATCTCGGTAGCGCGCTGATCGAGCGCATCACAAAGGCCAGCATCGCCGCCCGCCTCGCGCATCGTCCAGGCCAGTTCCTGCACCTGCTCGGCGGCCGCGAGAATATCTGACGTGGCGTTTTCCGTCGCGCCAACAATTGAATCAAGCTCGCCCGAGGCGTCGTGAATACGCCCGTTGGAATTGTCAGCCGGCTTGATGGCAGCGATTTCGGCCCTTGTGCGGGAAATGGCGCGGGACATTTCGAGAATATCAAGGCGGAATTTGTCAAACTCGTCCGGCTCGCGCTGGATAGCGATCGACTTCTCGATCCTTGACATGGCGGAGAGGAGCACTTGCGTGTCTGCGTGGCGATTGCGGCGCGCGTATTCGGCGAGAAACCAGCGTCCCCGCTCGGTCTCCATCACCGCAAGCTCGATTGCGCCGTAATCGCCGTCGTGCTCCGGTCTTGTCGCCAGACTTCCCGCCATCACTCTGCCCCCGAAGCCTCCGATCCGGACGAAGGCACCATGCGCCATGCGAAGCACGCACGACCCAGCAGGCCCAGTGAGCCATGATGAGGTGAACGAAGCGTTACGAATGAACGTTCGGCCGTTGTCGGATCGCCCTTGAAGGCCCTATGACGGCAGAACACCCGCCGCAGCAGGACATCGCTTGGCCATTGCCCGAACACCCTCACAGGACATGAAGCCGCCGACACTCGTCGATGCGGGCGATACGCGATTGCTGGCAGGCGACTGGGTCATGGTGCAGGGAACGGTGCTGGAGGAGCTTCTGGCGCAAGCAGAAGCCAATCCGGCGAAGAACCGCGTTCGCCTTGATCTCTCCGGGGTACGCGGCTTCGACACGCTGGGTGCCCTGGTCGTGCAGAAGATCGCGTCTGCGCTCGGCAGCAGCGGGGAATCTGCGCGCATTGAGGGCGTCAGCCAGGAGAAGGCGCTGCTCCTGAAAGAGGTCGGCCTTGCGCAGCCGCCGGCCAAGCGCCGCAGTGGCTTTTCCTTCGTGGATCTTCTCGCCGATATCGGCGGTGCCATCGTCGATTTCGGCAAGGACTTGGTGGCCGGCGTCTCGTTTCTGGGCGCGCTTGTGGCAGCGCTTGGCCGCGTCGCACTGCGGCCTGGCACCTTCCGGCTTCCCGCCTTCATCACGCAGATCGAGGCATTCGGCTTTCGCTCTGTCCCGATCATCGCGCTGATCTCGTTTCTGGTCGGTGGCATCATCGCGCAGCAATCGGTGTTTCAGCTGCGTACTTTCGGCACCACCGCCTTCGTCGCTGATCTGCTGGGCATTCTGGTGCTGCGCGAGTTGGGGGTTCTCCTGACAGCGATCATGATTGCCGGCCGCTCGGGCTCGGCGATCACGGCGGAGATCGGCTCGATGAAGATGCGCGAGGAGATCGATGCGCTGCGAACCATGGGTGTCGACCCGATGGAGGTGCTGATCGCACCACGCGTCCTGGCGCTGATCGTCTGCATGCCGCTGCTCACCTTCGTCGCCTCGATGTCCGGCATCTTCGGCGGCGCGATCGTCGCCTGGGTTTACGGCGATGTCAGTCCGGACGTCTTCCTCAACCGCCTGCAGAACGCCATCGGCTTCAATACCTTCATGGTCGGCATGATCAAGGCGCCGGTTATGGCGCTGGTGATCGGCCTGATCGCCTCCATCGAGGGCATGGCAGTGAAAGGATCGGCCGAATCGCTCGGCCGCCAGACAACTGCCTCGGTGGTGAAGTCGATCTTCATGGTGATTGTCGT
>JBOFUS010000583.1:0-6591 GCA_051652685.1 Beijerinckiaceae bacterium | reverse complement strand
TGGAGAGCGAATCGTCCCTGGCCAAGCGCCTTCTCTGGTCCGGCGGCACTCTTTTCGGTGCCATGCTGGCCGATGAACGCGGCGCGCTCGGGGTGCTATCGCGCGAGCACGGCGTCGATCCGGCGCGGATTGGCGTCATGGGCCTGTCGATGGGGGCGACACTCGCCTTCTGGCTGGCGGCGCTGGAGCCAAGATTGAAAGCCGTCGCGCATCTGTGCTGCTTCTGCGATCTTGCGGCGCTGATCGAAGCTGGCGGGCATGACCGGCATGGCATCTACATGACGGTGCCGGGGTTGCTGCCGGCCTTCACGACCGGTGCAATCGCTGGCCTCGCCGCGCCCCGGCCCCAGCTTGTCTGTCTCGGCCATCTGGACCCGCTGACGCCGCCCGCCGCCATCGCCATCGGCCTTGCCGATCTGCAGGCGGCCTATGCCGGGGCGGAGCGCGCGCTGCAGGTGCTGGAGAGCGCCGATACGGGGCATGTCGAGACGGAGGCGATGCGTGAGGCGGCGATCGGGTTTTTGCGCAGTAAACTGTGAAAATGCGTGCAGATATGCAATTGACAACATAATGTCTTTGAGTGCATATTCTACGCAATGTGGGAAGTTCGCTCCGTTGCAGCGTTCGAGGCTTGGTTTCTGACGCTCGACGGCCGCGTAAGGGTCGAGATCGCAGCGCGGATCGACCTGCTCGGTCGGGTGGGGCCAACTCTCGGGCGTCCGCATGTGGACACGCTGACGGGTTCGGCGTTTCCGAACATGAAGGAGCTTCGCATTCAGATCGATGGCGAGCCATGGCGGGTGTTCTTCGCCTTTGATCCGCAACGGGCAGGCGTTCTGCTTGTCGGCGGTAACAAGGCCGGCGATGGCCGCTTCTACGACGTGAATATTCCTGTCGCCGATGCGCGATACCGGGAACATCTGGCGGGGTTGCCGTCCGTTCCTTCGAAGAAAGGACCAAAACGATGACAACATCATGGACGGATACGCTGGCGAAGCTGCCCGCAGAAGAGCGCGCGGCCATCGAGCGGCGCGGGGCAGAGCTTTTTGCCGAGCATGTGAGTCTCGGGCAACTCCGCAGGGCGCGGCGGCTTAGCCAGGCGGCGCTCGCCGCAAAGCTGAATATGGATCAGGCCGGTGTTTCCAGGTTGGAGAAGCGCGCCGACCTGCTGTTGAGCACGCTCAGAGGCTATGTCGAGGCGGCCGGTGGACGACTCGAGATCGTTGCCCGTTTTCCTGATACACCACCGCTGCGCATCGAGCGGCTTGGCGAAGCCGGAAAGGCAGCCTGAGGGTCAACGCACCGCTCAGGCACCCTTCACTTACTCCGCCATGAACATCGCCACCCGTCGCGCCACCGCCGGCGATTGCAGGATGCGGCGGTGGCCAAGGCCTTCGACGCTGGCAAGGCTGACATGCGGCCCTGCCGCAGCCATGCGCTCGGCGTCGGCATGGGCGATTTCCTTGTCGTCCCGGTCATGCACGACCAGCGTCGGCAGATGCAGCGTTCTCAGCAGTTCGCCCCCGTCAAAACACTCCAGCGGCCGGCCGGCGAGCGTCAGCACGCGGGCTTCCATCGCCCGCTGCGCGCCGGCCGAAAGCCCGACCATTCCGCCGAACGCGCGGAAGTAATCCACCATCCGGTCAGGTGCGGAGACCAGCGCCAGCCGCCGCACCGAGAGCGGTGCAAAGACCGGCACGCCGCCCGCCGCAGCCGTGACCGCGATGGCCCCGCCGAACGAGTGGCCGACCGCGCCATGGAACGGACCGAAAACCCGCGCCACGGCCGAAACCGCGTCCACCGCCAACGGCATGTTCAGCCGCCGCCCGGACGATTCGCCGTGGCCCGGCAGATCCATGGCCACAACCTCGAACCCGGCGCGGGTGAGCGCCGAGATGAACGCCGTCATGAAGGCAGCCCGCGCGCCCCAGCCGTGCAGCAGCAACACCGTTCCCCGATTCACCTCGCCGGGTTCCGGCGTGAAACGGTAGGTCTCGACGTAACCATTGTCGCAGTTCACCGTCTGGCGCGTCGCGTTTTCCATGCGCCGCTCGGCCGCCGCAACCACCTTTGCCTGATTCTGTGACAGCCGGCGGCGTGAGGGTGGACGGCAGAAAAGCTCGAACGCGAGGCCGCCCGCTGCGCCTGGCGCAACAAGGCTGCCGAAGCGCACCAGTGGACGGATCACGCTCAACGATGCATTTGACATAAACGAAGCTCCCAATGATGTTCAAGGATGAACATTATTGTTCAAGGTTGAACAGGATGCAAGACGCCAAAATGGATCAATCCGGAAAGGTCACAGGGCAACAGGCCGGGGCGGTCGAAGCCATCCGTCCCCTGCCCTGGGAGATGCCGCGCTTCCGCAACTGGATTGCCGTCGGCAAGGTCAACATGCTGGTCGAGCGTGCGCTCAATCGTGGCCTTGCGCCGCTGGGCCTGAAATGCGCGCAACTCGATGTGCTCGCCGCGATCCACCGTTTTCCCGGCCTGACCCAGCAGGAACTGGCCGACAAGCTGCTGGTCGGCCGCAGCAACATGAGCATGCTGTTGCCCGATCTGATGCGCCGCGGGCTGATTGCGCGTCTGGGTGACGCCCGCGACGCCCGCGTGCGCCGCCTGCACCTGACCGAATCCGGCGACGGTCTCGCCCGCGAGGCTTTTGCCGTGCAGACAGGCGTTATCGAAGCCATGATGGGCGCACTTTCCCCCGAAGAATGTGACGCGCTCGGCGATATGATGCGCAGGATCGGTCGCCACATGGTTGACCGGGATATCGGGGGCTGAAGGCTTGGCGGCGCAAACGGCGGAAAAAGCAGTGAATTGCCTTCTTTTCAGGCAGCTTTGCCTCACTTCGCCGGCTAGACAGGCGTTCACCGCCCACGCGGTTGATGCTGCAGCGTGGCATGAGCCTTGCTCTGTGTGCGTAACGCCCGATTGACGGATCGCTGCCCGCGACCGACATTCGGTTGGGAGTTGATCCAGAGGGCGCTCCGGCTATCTCGGCCGTGCGCGGACCTGCAGGAAATGGGAGCCTGACAATGATGAAGTATCGTCTCGACCGCCGCGCAGCACTCGGCCTTCTGGGGGCCGGCGCAGGCTCCGTCCTGATTCCGACGCCCGGCCGCCGTGTCCATGCGCAGACGCTCGACAAGGTAAGCTACCAGACCAACTGGCGCGCGCAGGCGGAGCACGGCGGCTTCTACTTCGCCGTCGCCAATGGCATCTACCGCAAATACGGCATCGACGCCGACATCCGCATGGGCGGCCCGCAGCAGAACCCTTCGCAGCTGTTGCTCGGCGGCCGCGTCGATATGATCATGGCCAACTCGTTCGAGGCGATCAACTACGTCAAGGAAAGCATTCCTTTTCTGTGCATTGCCTCGATCTTCCAGAAGGACCCGCAGGTCATTATCTCGCATCCAGGCGTCGGCCATGACAATCTGGCGGCGCTGAAGGGCAAGCCGATCCTCATCGGCGCGGCCGGCCGTACAAGCTACTGGCCCTTCCTCAAGGCGAAGTTCGGCTTCACCGAGGAGCAGGCCCGCCCCTACACGTTCAACATGGCACCGTTCCTGGCCGACAAGCAGGCCTCGCAACAGGGCTTCCTGTCGTCGGAGCCCTACGCCATCGAGCAGGCGGGTGTGAAGCCGGTGGTGCATCTGCTCGCAAACAGCGGTTTCGAGAACTACAACACGACGATCAACATCTCCCGCAAGATGGTCGACGAGAAGAAGGATCTCGTACAGCGCTTCGTCACGGCGTCGCTCGAAGGCTGGGCCGAATACATGAAAGGTGGTCCGGCCAATGCCGCCGCTGATGCGCTGATCAAGAAGGACAATCCGGACATGGGCGATGACAAGATCGCCTACGCGCTGAAGGTGATGAACGAGAACGGCATCGTGAAGTCCGGCGATGCGCTCAAGCTCGGCGTAGGAGCCATGACCGACGCGCGCTGGGCGAGCTTCTACAAGACGATGACCGAGGCAGGCGTGTTCACCGCCGGCCTCGATATCAAGAAGGCCTACAGCCTCGACTTCATCAACAAGGGCGTCGGCGTTTGAGTGCTGCCACTTCCCTGACAAGCTTTGCCGGCGCAGATGACGCGCCGGCCAGGCCACTGATCTCGATCAAGCGCCTGTCGAAGCAGTTCGCCAATGGCACACTCGCCGTGCGGAATGTTGATCTTGACCTCAGGCAGGGCGAGTTCGTCAGCCTGCTGGGGCCATCGGGCTGCGGCAAGTCTACGCTGCTGCGCATGATCTCCGGGCTCAGCCAGCCATCGGCCGGCGAAATCGACTGGCCGGCGCAGCCCCATGATGCCTCCGGATTGCCGGAGCGCGATCTCGGCTTCGTCTTCCAGGAACCCACGCTGATGCCGTGGTCGAAAGCCATCGGCAATGTCGCGATGCCACTGATCCTGAAGGGCATGAACAAAGCGGAAGCGCAGGAGCGCTCTGCCGAAATGCTGGCGCTCGTTGGTCTCAGGGGTTTCGAGAAGTCCTATCCGCGAGAGCTCTCCGGCGGCATGAAGATGCGCGTCTCCATTGCCCGCGCACTTGTCACCAGGCCGCGCATTCTGCTGATGGATGAGCCCTTTGCAGCGCTCGACGAGATCACCCGGCACAGGCTGAATGACGATTTGCTGGAACTCTGGTGGAAGAGCCGCTTTACAGCGGTCTTCGTGACGCACTCGGTTTTCGAGTCAGTCTATCTCTCGCAGCGCATCGTGGTGATGGCGGCGCGGCCCGGCCGCGTCATGGCCGATCTCGATGTCAGTGCGCCCTACCCGCGCTCCGAGACCTTCCGCACCTCGCCGGCCTATGGCGATCTCTGTCGCATGGCATCGGAGAAGCTGAAGGAGGCAATCCATGCGTGATGGGAAATATTGGCCGTCCTTCGAGGCTCCTTCGCTTTGCTACGTCGCAGCTCAGGATGAGGAATGCTGGTGCAGTTCTCCAACGTTCCTCATCCTGAGGTGCGAAGCGAAGCGGAGCCTCGAACGACAGCCCCCGCTTCCGCCAACAGGCTATTCCAGCATCACAACGGACCCCAGCCGATGACCGACGCCGCCATTCCTGGCCGAATCGTCCACGACGGCACCGACGCGGAAGCCATGCCGGTCTTCGCCGAGGAGAAGCGCGTTCTGGGCGTGCCGGTGTCAGCCTGGCCCGGCATTCTGGCACCCATGGCCATGGGTGTGTTCTTCCTCGCGTTCTGGGAATTCATGGTGCGGGTCAAGGAGATCCCCCCCTACGTGCTCCCCGGCCCCATCCTTGTGGCGCAAACGCTTGTCGCCGACTGGGGGACGCTTTCCACGTCGCTCTGGATCACGCTGCGCATCACCTTTGCAGCATTGATCGCGGCTGTGTCGGTCGGCGTCGCGCTCGCCATCGTGTTCACGCAGTCGAAATGGCTGGAGAAGTCACTTTTCCCCTACGCCATCATCCTGCAGGTGACACCGGTTGTCTCGATAGCGCCCCTGATCATCATCTGGGTGGGCGACATCGACCTGTCGCTGCTCATCTGCGCCTGGATTGTCGCGTTCTTCCCGATCCTGTCGAGCACCATCCTCGGTCTCAACTCTGTCGACCACAACCTGCTCAATCTGTTCCAGATCTATGGTGCGTCCCGCTGGCAGGGCCTGCGATATCTGCGTCTGCCGGCGGCGCTGCCCTTCTTCCTGTCAGGGTTGAAGATTGCGGGAGGCCTTGCACTGATTGGCGCTGTCGTTGCGGAGTATGTTGCAGGGTCTGGCGGCAATGCGTCTGGCCTCGCCTATCGCATCCTCGAGGCAAGCTATCAGCTCAAGATCCCGCGCATGTTTGCGGCGCTCGTGATGATCTCCCTGACAGGCATTGCGATCTTCCTTGTCACCAGCACCATCTCGCACCTGCTGCTTCGACGCTGGCACGAGAGCGCCTTGAAGCGCGAGAACTGAGACAGGCGTTGTCGCGGGAATCTCTGCCGGGAGTTCACGCTCCAGCGGGTGCCGCGGTTTGTCGCGCTGTATCCAGCCTTCCGAATGTTCAGGAAAAACGACCGGGTAAGCGCGAAAGATCCTGGCCCGGCGCTGATCTTCGCGCGCCAAAGCCCTCGCGGGCCGAGCCCACCTTCGCTATGGTCGAAAGAGAGCCCTATTTCGTACTTTGTGAAGTGTGATGCCCATGTCGTCAAAGATCCTTTCGTCAAAGATCCTGTCGTCAAAGACCGCGCAACATGATGTTGCTGACACGACAGCAAGCATTGTGACCGGTCATTTGCAGCAGACTGGCCAAGCCGAGGACGGTGTCGCAGCCTTCGAGGCGCGCATCCTTGCCAGGCTCACATACGATGTCGGCAAGGACCGCGACAGCGCGTCTGACCGTGATTGGCTGATCGCGACCGTGCTGGCCACGCGTGAGAAGATCGTCGATGGCTGGATCAGCACCACGCACCAGGTGTACCGCGATGGCCGCAAGCGCGTCTATTATCTCTCCCTCGAGTTCCTGATCGGTCGCCTGCTGGGCGATGCGCTCGGCAATCTCGGCCTCACGGCAACGGCCCGTTCCGCGCTCCTGCGCAACGGGATTGATCTGGATCGTTTGCGCC
>JBOFUS010000582.1:0-4180 GCA_051652685.1 Beijerinckiaceae bacterium | reverse complement strand
CTTCACCACCGTTCTGGGACCGGGGGCGGATGCCGCCCACGCCAACCACATCCATATCGACATCGAAGCACGGGGGCGGGACGGGCGCTCGAAGTTCTGTCAGTAGGGCCGCGTGCTAGTCGCCATCCGCCAGCGGATGCAGATCGCGCACCATCGCCTTCGCCCGCTCATCCAGAACATGCGTGTAAATCTGCGTTGTTGCGATATCGGCATGGCCCAGCAGCTGCTGCACGATGCGCAGGTCCGCGCCGTTCTGCAGCAGATGGCTTGCGAAGGCGTGGCGCAGCACATGCGGGCTGACGAGCTCCGATCTCAGCCCTGCCACGCCCGCCAGCATCTTGAGATCGCGGGCGAAAACCTGTCGCGACAGGTGCCCGGCCTCGCCATCGGCCGGAAACAGAAAGGGCGATTCGCCCGGGCCGCCGATCTCGCGCCAGCGCGCAACGGCGCGCTTTGCTGCGTCGGTCAGAGGCACGAGCCGCTCCTTCCCGCCCTTGCCCTTGACCGCAATCATCGGAGCGCCATGGCGCATGGTTCCGGCAGGCAAAGATACCAGCTCCGATACGCGCAGGCCCGTGGCGTAGAGCAGCTCCAGAAGTGCTGCGCGACGAACAGCAAAGCGCCGCTCAGCGGGGCCAAGCCCGGCCTTGTCTGCCTCCTCGGCCGCCAGCGTCAGCAACCGGTCAACCTCGGCCACTGACAGCACGGAAGGAAGCGGCCGTCCGCGCTTTGGTCCGGAGATCACGGTCGTCGGATCATCGGTCCGCAGGCCCTCCGCGTAGAGGAACTTGTGCAACTGGCGTACGGCGGAGAGCTTTCGCGCTGTCGAGCTCGCCGCAAGGCCGCGCGCCGCCATGTCACCAAGCCAGGACCGCAGATCATCGGCGGAAGCGGTCTCGATCCGTTGCCGCGTCCCGCCGAGGAACACCGCATAGTCTGAAAGATCGCGCCTGTAGGCATCGAGCGTATTTGTCGCCGCGCCGCGCTCCGCCGAGAGCATCTCGAGATAGGCATCGATCAGGCGGGAGCAGGAGCCTGACCCGCTCATCTCGCAAATTTTTCGGGCGGCACGATGATCACGGCTTCTGCCGGCGCTGGTGACAAGCCGTTCGCGAGGAAATAGAGCGCGCCATAGACGGTTCCAGCGATGGCCGCGAGGACAGCAAGCAGTCTGAAAGTGGTGGGCATCGGGCTCGAAGATGCTTCCTGATTGGCGAATACGATATCACGCTGTTCCGTCAGGACGCCAGTCATGCTATCGCCCGGGTCATGTCCATGGATCATGACGCGGGGTCGATCGCCCCTGCGCCTTTGCTGCTTGATGAGGTTCTGGAGACCCAGCGTCCTGTTGCCGCGCCTCTGCCCGAGGCGCTCGGCGACCGGTTGATCGTGCTTGTCGGGCTGATGGCGTCCGGCAAGACGTCTGTCGGCAAGGTCGTCGCGCAGAAGCTGGCGCTGCCTTTTGTCGATGCGGACCAGGAAATCGAGATCGCCCATCGGATGACGATCCCTGAAATCTTTGCAGCCCATGGCGAGGCTTACTTCCGCGACGGAGAACGCCGTGTCATCGCGCGGCTTCTCAAGCACGGGCCGGCTGTGCTTTCCACCGGCGGCGGGGCCTTCATGAACGCAGAGACGCGCGACGCGATTGCGGGGCGTGGTGTCTCGGTCTGGCTCAAGGCTGATCTGGACACGCTGATGCGCCGCGCTCGCCGGCGCTCGAACCGGCCGCTGCTTCAGACAGCCGATCCTGAAGCCGCGATGCGCCGGTTGATGGATGAGCGCTCGCCCGTCTACGCATCGGCCGACGTCACCGTCGAATCGCGGGACTCCACGCATGAGACGATGGCAGACCTCGTGATCGCCCGCATCGGCACCTATCTGGCTGATGACCCCACGACATGAATGCCATTCACCGAAGCTTGACCGCGAAAGTACCCGTGACGCTGGGAGCGCGCAGCTATGACATTCTCATCGGACGCGGCCTGCTGGACGACGCTGGCGCACAGGTTGCGGCACTCAGGCAGGGCGCGCGTGCGCTGATCGTTACGGACGAAACCGTTGCAGCGCTCCACCTCGACGCCTTGCGTGGATCGCTTCTCGCTGCCAGCATCGAAGCGCGCGAGTGTGTTCTTCCGGCAGGCGAGCGCACGAAGTCCTTCGCCCTGCTGGAGAAAACCTGCGAGGCAATTATCGCCGCGCGGCTGGAGCGCAACGATCTCGTCATCGCCTTCGGCGGCGGCGTCATTGGCGATCTGGCGGGCTTTGCGGCGGCTATCGTCAGGCGTGGCATGGGGTTCGTCCAGATTCCCACGACGCTGCTGGCGCAGGTGGACAGCTCGGTTGGCGGCAAGACAGCGATCAACGTGGCCTCGGGCAAAAACCTTGTCGGTGCCTTCCACCAGCCGCTGCTCGTCATCGCCGACACCGCGCTCATCGACACGCTGCCTGCACGCGAGCTTCGCGCCGGTTACGCCGAGGTCGTGAAGTACGGCCTGCTTGGCGACGCCGCCTTCTACGATTGGCTGGAATCCGGTGCCTGGAAGGGCGTTTTTGCCGGTGGACCGGAGCGCGAGGAGGCCGTGCGCCGCAGTTGCGCCGCCAAGGCCGAGATCGTGGCCCGCGATGAAACCGAGCAGGGCGACAGGGCCTTGCTCAACCTCGGCCACACCTTTGGCCACGCGCTGGAGGCCGCCGTTGGATACGACGGTCAAAAGCTCGTGCATGGCGAGGCTGTCGCCATCGGCATGTGTCTCGCCTTCGATTTCTCGCGCGAGCTGGGTATTTGTCCCGGGCAGGACGCGGTGCGGGTGCGCCGCCATCTCGAGGCGGTTGGCCTGCCGACGACGCTTTCCACTGTACCGGGCGGTGCAGGCAACGCAGCCAGCCTGATCGACGCCATCCGCCAGGACAAGAAAGTCAGCCGGGGTTCGCTCACCTTCATTCTGGCGCGGCGCATCGGCGAAGCCTTTATCGCCCGCGATGTGTCGGCCGACAGGGTCATGGATTTCCTCGAGAGGGAGCTGAGAGCTTAAATTCACATGGGCGAGATCACCCTTGAAATCTGGTTGTCGGGTGCGGCTGTCGTGGTGCTGCTCGCCATCTCCGCTTTTTTCTCGATGAGCGAGACGGCGATCACCGCCTCGTCGCGCGCGCGAATGCATGCGCTGGAAGCCGCAGGCGACAAACGCGCCGCCGTCGTCAACCGCCTGCTGGCCTTGCGCGACCGGCTGATCAGCACGATCCTGATTGGCAACAACCTCGTCAACACCGCGTCTGCCTCGCTTTCCACCGCCGTGCTGCTCACGCTGTTTGGGGAGGTCGGCATCGCGTATGCCACCGTTGTCGTTTCAATCCTCATCATCGTCTTCGCCGAGGTGACGCCAAAGACGCTGGCGATCAACAACCCGGATGGCTTTGCGCTCCGCGTGGCGCGGCCGCTGTCGATTGCCGTCAAGGTGCTGGCGCCCGTGACGCGCGCCACGGAATGGATCGTCAAGCAACTGCTCAAGCTCTTCGGGCTTCGGCTGGGCGCGGATGACTCGAGCCTGACGGCAGCAGAGGAAATCCGCGGGCAGGTCGATCTTCTCCACAAGGAAGGCTCGGTCGAGAAGGGCGAGCGCGACATGCTGGGCGGCTTGCTCGACCTGCAGGAACTTGAGGTCTCCGACGTCATGGTCCACCGCACCAAGATGCGCGCCATCGATGCGGCCCTGTCTCCAGCCGAGCTGGTGCGCGAAGTGCTTTCGTCGCCCTACACCCGCATGCCGCTCTGGCGCGACGATCCGGACAACATCGTCGGCGTGCTGCACGCCAAGGATCTGCTGCGCGCACTGGATGCCGCCGGCGGCGATGCCAGCAAGCTCGACATCGAGGATCTGGCTCTGGAGCCGTGGTTCATCCCCGATACCACGGCACTGAAAGACCAGCTCAAGGCCTTCCTCAAGCGGAAGACCCACTTCGCCGTCGTTGTTGACGAATATGGCGAGGTGCAGGGGCTGGTGACGCTCGAAGACATCATCGAGGAAATTGTCGGCGACATCAAGGACGAGCACGACGCCGGCGCAACCGGCCTGAGACGCCTGCGCGACGGTGCGCTGCAGGCCGACGGTTCAGTGCCCATCCGTGACATCAACCGCGTGATGGACTGGAAACTGCCCGACGACGAGGCAACCACCAT
>JBOFUS010000581.1:0-4841 GCA_051652685.1 Beijerinckiaceae bacterium | reverse complement strand
CCACAAGCTGATGCACTGGGACCGGCCGGTCTGGCGTACGGTAACAGGCGGCAGCCGGAACTATGTCGAGAAACTGACTGCGCCCTTCCGCCAACGCATCCGGCTGTCCAGCCCGGTGAAGGCCGTGCGCCGCGATACGTTCGGGGTCAGCGTCACGACAGCCGACGGCACGACGGATCGCTTCGACCACATCGTCATCGCCTCCCATTCCGACGAGGCGCTGGCGATGCTCGCCGATCCGACCGAGGCCGAGCGCGACATCCTTTCCGCCGTCGGCTACCGGCCCAACGCCGTCTATCTGCACCGCGACCCGGCGCTGATGCCGCGCCGGCGCGGGGCCTGGGCCGCGTGGAACTTCCTGCGCGACGGGGGCGACGACACCGGCGATGTCTGCATCAGCTATTCCATGCAACACCTGCAAGGCATCGACCCGGCCTGCCCGCTGTTCGTGACGCTCAATCCGCCCCGGCCACCGAAGCCGGAACTGACCTTTCGCACCTTCAGCTACGCCCATCCGCAATACACGACCGCCGCATTCGCGGCGCAGAAGCGGCTGATGCAGACGAATGGCCAGAACCGAACATGGTTCGCCGGGGCCTGGACCGGCTATGGATTTCACGAGGACGGACTGGTTTCGGGCCTGCTCGCAGCCGAGGGGCTGGGCGCGTTCATGCCGTGGCGCGAAGCGATGCACGCATCGGCAAGGCCCGCTGAATGAAAGGCGGCCGACCCGGACAGACCTTCGCGCCGCACGAGGAACCTGCCGCGCTCTATCGCGGCCTTGTGACGCATGCGCGCATGAAACCGAAGGTGCATCGCTTCGCCTACGGCGTCTATGCACTGTCGATCGATATCGACCGTTTGGATGAGGCAAATCGCCGCTCTCGCTTCTTCTCGGTCGGCCGCCTCAACCTGCTGTCCTTTTACGAAAGCGACCATGGCCAGCCGGGCAAGGGGCCGCTCGCCGCCCAGGTCCGCGATGCTTTCCAGCGCGCAAATCTGCCGGAGCCGCCTGCAAGGATCCTTTTGGTCTGCTACCCGCGTGTGCTTGGTTTTACCTTCAACCCGATCGCCGTTTACTTTGCGTATGACACAGCGGGTGGGCTTGTTGGTGTGCTCTACGAAGTGCGCAACACCTTTGGCGAGATGCACAGCTATGTTGCACCGGTCGCCAACGGCGAACTGACTGAGGCAGGTCTGCGCCAGACGCGGCGCAAGCTTTTCTACGTCTCACCTTTCATGGACATGGCCATGACCTATCGCTTCCGCCTGCGTCCACCCTCAGACGACGTAGCGTTGCGGATTCTCGAAACCGATGCCGAAGGGCCGATCCTCTCGGCATGCTTTGTCGGCAAACACACCAGCTTGACGACCACGGCGGCGCTCAGCGCATTTTGCGCCTTCCCGCTGATGACGCTCAAGGTTGTGGCCGGCATTCACTGGGAAGCGCTGAAACTCTGGCTGAAAGGCGTGCGGCTTGTGAACCGCCCCGCCCCGCCGCCGGCGACAAGCATCAATGGGGCGTTCGAAAGACCGCCAGAAACTGCCGGGAGTGGTACATGAGTTCTGCAACGCCGGTTTACGGTGCTTCTTCACCTGAGCAGACAGCGCGCGATGCCGTGCACGTGACGGCACAGTCGCTGTCCACATTGGCCCATGATCTGCCGGCGATGGTGCGCCGTGCATTCAGTTATGCGCTGAAGCTGCAATATGGCGAACTCACCGTCACGCTGCCGGGCGGCAGCCGTTACCTCTTCCGGGGAACGGAGCCGGGTCCCGGCGCTGAATTTGTGATCCGGGACTACGGCTTCGCCAAGCGCCTGATGGCTTCCGGCGACATTGGCTTTGCGGAGGCCTTCATCGCGGGCGAGTGGGAAACGCCGGATCTCACGGCGTTCCTCTACATGTTCTGCATCAACCACGAGGCTGTGGCGACACTTCTGCCTGGCCGGCCGATCATCAAATGGGTGCAGCGCTTCCGCCACTGGATGAACCGCAACACGAAAAGCGGCTCGAAGCGCAACATCACCGCCCACTACGACCTGGGCAATGCATTCTACAGCGCCTGGCTCGACCAGACGATGACCTATTCCGCCGCGATCTACGCGCCCGGCGACAACGATCTGGCGAGTGCCCAGACCCGCAAATACCGCACGCTCGTCGAGGACGGCGGCTTTAGAGCGGGCGATCATGTTCTGGAGATCGGCTGCGGCTGGGGTGGCTTCGCCGAGTTTGCAGCCAGGGAGATGAACTGCCGCGTGACAGGTCTGACGATCTCGAAGGAGCAGTTCGATTTTGCGCAAAAGCGCATCTTCGAGGCCGGCCTGAACGAGAAAGTCGAAATCAAGCTCCAGGATTACCGGGATGAAAAGGGCACCTATGACCGGATCGCCTCGATCGAGATGTTCGAGGCGGTCGGCGAAAAGTGGTGGCCGACCTACTTCCGCCAACTCAGCGAGCGGCTGAAGCCCGGCGGGACAGCCGCGCTGCAAATCATCACGATCCAGGAGAAGTTCTGGGACAGCTACCGCTCCGAGATCGACTTCATCCGCCGTTACATCTTTCCCGGCGGCATGCTGCCGACTCCGAAGCGTCTGGAGGAGCAATCCGCTGCACAGGGGCTGAAGCTCACGGGCGAGCGTGTCTTCGGCCATGACTATGCCGATACACTCGCCGCCTGGCGTATGTCGTTCCGTCACAGCTGGCCGGAGTTGACGAAGCTGGGCTTCGACGAGCCCTTCCGCCGCCTGTGGGAGTACTATTACGCCTATTGCGAGGCGGGCTTCCGTTCCGAGAACATCGACGTGAGACAACTGGTCTACGCGAGGGCAGGCTGATAAACGGCACGGCATGACGAACGCGACGCCCGTGGGGAAACGCACCGACGAGACCCGCGAACCGCGCTGGTTCCATTTGCTGGCCTATGGCCTGCCGGCGTTGCCGCTGGCACTGCTGACGTTGCCATTCTACGTCATCGTGCCGTCCTACTACACGCAGATCGGCATCCCCATCGCGGTCGTCGGCCAGATTCTGCTGGCCGTCCGCATCTTCGACGCGTTCAGCGATCCGATTGCCGGCTACCTCTCCGACCGTACAAAAAGCCGTTTCGGTCGCCGTAAACCGTGGTTCGCCGTCGGAATCCCGTTCACGGCGCTGGCCGCCTACATGGTCTTCTCACCGCCCGACGAGGTCAGCGCCACGCATCTGATGGTCTGGAGCCTGGCGCTCACCGTGGGCTGGACCATCGCGCTTGTGCCTTACAACGCTTGGGGGGCGGAGCTTTCGCCAAGCTACGAGGGCCGCACGCGCGTGGTGACCACGCGGGAGGCTTTCGCCTTCATCGGGACGCTGGCGGCACTCATCCTCCAGTTCGTTTTCAGTGACGCGGAAAGCCCCGCACGCGGCCTGGAGCGTACACTCGATGCCTTTGCGCTGGTGATGGCAATCGGTCTGCCGCTTCTGGCGCTGGTTACAATCGTCGGCGCGCCGGAACCTGCTGACCGCTCGGTCCAGAGGCTCGGCTTTCGCGATGGCCTCGGTTTCCTGCGCAACAACCGGCCCTTCGCGCGGCTGCTTGGTGCCTTCTTCATCAATGGCCTTGCGAACGGTCTGCCGGTCACACTCTTCCTGATGTTCGTGGCTGACCGGCTGCAACTCGGCGAGAAGGCAGGGCTTTTCCTTGTGGTCTATTTCGTCGCGGGGCTGATCGGCATGCCGTTCTGGCTGAAGCTGGCGCGGATGACGAGCAAGCACCGGAGCTGGTGCTGGGCGATGCTTTTGGCCTGCGCGGCCTTCATCTTCGCGCCGTTCCTGCCGCCAGGGGCGGAGGCCGGCTTCCTCATCATCTGCGTGGTCACAGGCTTTGCGGTCGGCGCTGACCTGACGCTGCCGGGTGCCATGCAGGCCGACGTAATTGACGTCGATACCGCTGCTTCGGGCGAGCAACGCTCCGGGCTCTACATGGCCTTCTGGGGGCTTGCCACCAAGCTGGCGTTGGCCCTCGCCGTGGGGTTTGCCTTCCCGGTGCTCTCGGCCTCAGGCTTCGATCCCGGAACCGGCGAGCGGGCGGCATTCGGCCTCATGGTGCTCGCGCTGCTTTACGCCGCAGCCCCAGTGGCCCTGAAACTGGCCGCAATAGCGCTGATGTGGAATTTCCCGCTGTCGCCGGAACGTCAGCGCGAATTGAAAGCCGCCATCGAGGCGCGCGGCAGAAGCTGATCAGCTGGCCAGCCCGAAAACAAGGTCGAGGATCACGCGGCCTGCCGCCATGCTCCAGAGACAGGCGATCACTGTGGCCAGCCAGACGAAAACCATTGACCGGCGCTCGAACTTGCGCCCGCGGATGGTGTTCCGGAGGATCATGTAGGGTGCGGCCAGCACCACGAGCGGCACCGACGCCAGCGCCGCCATCCCGCCGCGCTGGAGGAGCGTGAAGCTTGGCGCACGATCCGTGAAATAGCGGAAGCCGCTGTGAACAAGCCCGGCCATCAGGAAGCCGAACACCAATGCCTTGAACGCCTCGACCTGCGCCACTTCCAACCCGAACATCGCCATGTCTCCAGCGCCAGAACACAATGGTTGATGATTCGTTAAAAGCGCAGTGTGCGCAACAGTTTCATCTTGGGACGCGCGTCGAATCGACGGACATAGTTAAATCCGAACGGCGGATGCGCCGCCGAGCCTTCGGTTTGGATGTCCGGCACTCGCGATGCTGCTTGCGCGATCCCTTGTGCTCTTTGCTTCGCTGGTCCTCGCTGGCGTGGGAGCAGGCTATCTGGCGTACCGTCTTTCGGAGAAGGGCGTATCGGGAGATGCAGCCATCCCCCGCGTTCCAATCAGCC
>JBOFUS010000580.1:0-3426 GCA_051652685.1 Beijerinckiaceae bacterium | reverse complement strand
GGTTCGCCTTGTCGTAGGATGACTTGTAGACGAGGCCGATGCCGAGCCGGGCACACAGTTCCTTGAGAGCGCCAGCCATATCGAAAGCGTGCTGCCGGCTTTCGAGCTGGCACGGCCCGGCGATCAACGCGAGCGGCAGAGCATTGCCGAAGCGAACAGAACCTGCATGGACGATTGTGTTCAAGTGCATGAGTATAAACCTGATTTACGTTTCAGACCCTAGCGTCCCTGCGTGACGAAAAGCCGGTAGACCGGTGTCATCTCCGTCAACAGGTCGCCAGACGATTGAACACAGAACCCGGCGGGAACCGGGACGAAGGACCCCAGCACTCTGCCGTGAGGGAGGCAGGAACCGTACTGCTGGCTGCATTTTGCTTCGTCCTGATAGACCGAGCCGGAGTTTCGCGCCACGTCGACAGCGCGTGAATAGACTGTGCTGCAAAGCCCGGCCGACACCCCGCCCGTCGCCCGGCAGTTTTCCTCGCTGGTCACGACCACGCCGCCGGGACATTCACCCCTGAACGCCATGGTGGCCATGAAAGCTGCAACGCCGCCGATCAGGACGAACGGAATGGCGCGCATCACGCCTCCGCAGGCGCAAAGGCGATGACGAGGCCCAGACCCGCGCCTGATGGCACGACGACCATATTGCCGTGGTGATGATGCGGGACCTCTTCCGCCAGCAGCCGATCCGCAACCTTGGCGATGTCACGCACCGAAACAGTCAAGGCACCGAAGTGCGGTCTGCCGCCGAGCAGGAGCGCCGGGTCTTCTCCGAAAAGGGAAATTGCCCGATCCGGCGTCGCAACCATTATGTTTGCGGAACCGAGCCTTGACGTCAGCATATCGTTGGCAAAAACAGGGCCCCCACCGAAGAATGCCTTGAGAAAACCGACAGACGCGAGTGGATCATTCGCAACGATCAGCAGTTCTGAAACGCCAGCGGAGCCGTTCTCATGCAGCTGAAGTGCAGGTTGCCAGAAATTCTCGGGAAAATGATGCTGGCAGGAGAAGAACGAGAGGTCCGGCATGGACGCAGCAGCGGCAAAGGACAGCGTGAAGCTAACTTCCGTCTCGCTGCCATCTGCCCGTGTCCCCTTGCGGCCGAAACGGAACGGCTCGAAGTCGCCAATTCCCGCCTGACGCCGCCATTTCGCGTCCGCAGCCGCGTCATCGGTGCCCGTGACGAGCATTGATAGGCCAACCTCATCCCGCGCCAGAAAATCGCGGACATGCGCGCCAAACGAAAAAGCACGGGGGCCATGGTCGGGTGGCGACGCCCCGTCGCTGACAGAGACGAGCTCAAGGAAGGTGCCGTCGAACTGGATCAGCCGGTTCTCGGTTCCCCAGGGGTGAATGTTGCGGCCGCCAACCTGAAAGCCCAGGCGCTTGCAAAACGCGGCCTGCGCCTCGAGATCACGCGCCGGCAGCACGAGATGGTCGAGACGGCGGGATGGTGCGGCAGGCATATCCTGCATCTAGACGAGTCCCCGCGCCCCTGTCAGCCCCTGATTGTGACCTACAGGCTGCCCGGACGTCGCGGAAAGCTGAAGCCGACCGTTGGTGGAAAAGAACGCGGCACGCTCCTGCCACCCGAAAGCAGCAGCGCATAAATGCTGAAAGCCGCGCCTGCGCAGGACACAAGCCCGAGCGCCACCACAACCGCACCGGACAGCGCCAGTGAACCCGCGATACCCAGTGTCGCGGCAATCGCCTTGCCGCCATCAATCAGGAACGGCAGCGTCTCGACATGGTCAGCGATGCCCCCGCCACCGAAGCCGCCACCGGTGCGGAAGGCCTCGGCCTTCACCTCCGGCGCAGCCCACAGCGCAGCCATGATCAGATGACCGATGGCAAAGCTCGCGAAAGCGACAACAGCCATCAGGCCGGCCGCGCCCGCACCCTTGCCCGCATCGGCAAACCGCCGCGCATGCAGGGTGAACCACGCAGAGAAGAGCGCGGCGACGACGATCAGCGTTGCGATGTGTCCCGCCCCTGTCGGATGCAGGAGCAGCGCGAAGCTGACGACCAGCACCAGCAGCGTGTTGACCGGCGTCAACCACAGCAGAAATCCAAGGCGGCCCAGCGGTCGCGCAAGATTGAACACGGTTCACCCTCCGGCGACCCATGATGGGCCGTCGCATCGCAAATGGTTGCGCGATTGCGGCTTTTCCAGTGCCGCCGGGCCGCGACAGGATCGCTCAGGCGAATTCCATAATGATGGCGTCGACCGAGAGGCTGTCGCCAGCCTTGGCCCGGAGGGCTTTGATCGTCACGTCACGCTCGGCCCGGAGAACGTTCTCCATCTTCATGGCCTCGACAATGGCCAGCGTCTCGCCGGCCTTCACTTCCTGGCCGAGGCTGACCGCGATGCTGCGGACGAGGCCCGGCATCGGACACAGCAACGCCCTGGACGTATCGGCGGCCTTCTTTTCCGGCATCAGAAGCGCCAGCTCGGCCTCGCGGCGCGTGTAGACCCGCGCGTCGGTCTCTGCGCCACCATGCGAGAGGCGCATTCCGTTGGCGATGATTCGCGCCAGTACCGCGATCTCTGCGCCATCCACGCTGCCGTGCCAGACTGCTTCACCGGGACGCCAGTCGCTTTCGACGCGCACGACCGTGGAGCCGAAATGAATGTCGATCCACCCGTCGCAAGTCTCGACCAGAGCCGCATGCGCGACGCTGCCCAGCAAGACCACGCGGTCGAGATCAAACGCCACGGGTTGTGCTGCGCGCAGCTGGCCCGAGATGCCGCGTTTGCGGCGGTTCAGCCTGTGGTCGATGTCGGCGGCGACTACCGCGAGCCGGCGCGCGATCCGGCCTTCCGGCTGCGGTGGCTTGAAGCCCTCGGGAAACTCCTCGGCGATATAGCCGGTGGACAGGCGCCCTTCACGCCAGCGGTGCTGGCTCATCAGTGTCGCAAGGAAGGGGATGTTGTGGCGGATACCGTCAATGGCGAAGGCATCCAGCGCCCGCGCCTGTGCATCGATGGCCTCGATCCGCGTCGGAGCATGGGTGACAAGCTTGGCGATCATCGGATCATAGTGGATCGAGATTTCGCCGCCCTCCTCCACACCCGTATCGTTCCGCAGGGTCGTCACACCGTCTGTACCTTCAGCCGGCGGCCGATAGGTCGTCAGCCGGCCAATGGAAGGCAGAAAATTGCGCGTCGGGTCCTCGGCATAGATGCGGCTTTCGACCGCCCAGCCTTCGAGCCTCACGTCTTCTTGCCCGAACGTGAGCTTTTCGCCAGCAGCGACACGGATCATCTGCTCCACCAGGTCGACGCCGGTGATCATCTCGGTCACCGGATGCTCGACCTGGAGCCGCGTGTTCATCTCGAGGAAGAAGAACGAGCGGTCTTGCCCCGCCACGAATTCCACCGTGCCGGCGGAATCGTAGTTGACGGCCCTGGCGAGCGCGACC
>JBOFUS010000579.1:0-1316 GCA_051652685.1 Beijerinckiaceae bacterium | reverse complement strand
GGCGGCCAGAACCGCATCAACACGCTGGTGGAAGCGGCGATGGAGGACTTTGTCGCCACACTCGGGCGTGTCTCCGAAGGCGATCTCGTGGTGCGTGTCACCCAGAACTATGAGGGGCGCTTCAACCAGCTCGCTGGCGGCATCAACGACACGGTCTCGAAGCTTGCCGAAACCGTTGCGACGATCCAGCGGACAGCGCGGGACATTGCCTCGGCCGCCGGGGAAATCAACGCAGGTTCCACCGACCTCGCCAAGCGCACCGAGGACGAGGCGGCAAGTCTCGAAGAGACAGCGGCCACCACCGAGGAGCTCGCAGCCTCCGTCAAGCAGACCGCCGACAGCTCGCGCTCCGCTACGGAACTTTCCGAGAAGGCCCGCAAGGTCGCATCGGAAGGCGGGACCGTGGTCGCCGAGGCAATCGGGGCCATCGAGCGGATCGAGCAGGCGTCGGCCAAGATCTCCGATATCATCGGTGTGATCGACGACATCGCTTTCCAGACCAACCTGCTGGCGCTCAACGCGGCGGTGGAAGCGGCGCGGGCAGGCGAGGCGGGCAAGGGCTTCGCGGTCGTCGCGTCCGAAGTGCGCACGCTCGCCCAGCGCTCCGGCCAGGCAGCGCGCGACATCAAGGGCCTGATCGTGGATTCGAGCCAGCAGGTCGTGGAAGGCGTGCGCCTCGTCCACGAAACGGGTGTGGCTCTCAAGAACATCGTCAACGCCACCACGCAGGTGGCCGAGACAGTGGTGCTGATTTCGTCGGCCACGTCCGAACAGGCCAATGGCATCGAGGAGATGAGCAACGCCGTAGCGCGCATCGATGAGATGACGCAGCAGAACTCGGCACTGGCCGAGCAAAGCGCCGCCAGTGCATCCGAGCTGATCCGTCAGATCGACTCGCTCAACACACTGGTGTCGGCCTTCCGCATCGATCAGCGTCAGGCGGTGGCAAGCAGCCGGCCGGCCTCGCCCGCAAGCGAGCCGGACCGCCTGCAGCAGTTGGCCCGAGAGGCTTTCGCGCAGTCGAAGGTGGATCGCAGCGCGCTTCAGCCCCGTGCCCAGCGTCCGAAAGCGATGGCTTCCGGCGGTGGCCGGGGCGACTGGGCCGAGTTCTGATGGGCGCGGCTTATCAGCTTCCTTCAACGCAACCTGACGCTGCTTTCGAGCTTGCGGATGCCGACTTCCGCATGATCGCGGAAATCGCGCACCGCAGCGCCGGCATCGTGGTGCGCGAGCACAAGAAGGCCATGGTCCGCGGCCGCCTGATGCGGCGGGTGCGGGAATTGGGGCTGGCGTCCGTTGCCGACTATTGCGCCATC
>JBOFUS010000578.1:0-2591 GCA_051652685.1 Beijerinckiaceae bacterium | reverse complement strand
GAAGTTGCCGACAAGGCGCTGGCCGACGCGGCCTTCGCGCTCGCCGAAGGGGCCGTCAGTGCGCCGTTGAACGGCGTTTTCGGCCCGGTGATCCTGCGCGTGCGCAAGATCACGCCGGGTGCCATCCAGCCGTTCGAGGCCGTTCGCGAGCGCTTGACCGCCGATTTTGCCGCCGAACGCCTGACGCGCGACCGCGCGGTGCTGGATCAGGTCGCCAAGGTTCACGACGGCGTGGAAGAGCGCCGCAGTGCCGGCAAGGCACTCGCCGAGGTCGCGAAAGAGTTGAACCGCGAACTTGTTGTGATCGATGCAACCGATGCAACGGGCCGCGACAAGGCCGGCCAGCCCATCCCCGCCCTGCCCGACCAATCCGATGTCCTGACTGCCGTGTTCAAGTCCGACAGGGGTGTCGACAACGAGGCCGTCCGCGCGCGCGACAACAGCTACGTCTGGTTCGAGGTGATCGCCGTGGAAGCTTCACGCGAGCGCTCCTTCGAGGAAGTGAAAGCCGAGGTCGGCGAGCTTTGGCGGCGTGATGACGCGCAACGCCAGACGGGAGAACGCGCCGGCGCACTGCTGAAGCGCGTGGAGGCGGGCGAAACGCTTGAAGCGATCGCGACCGAACTCGGCGTGCTCGTCGAGACCGTCAACGGTGTCGCCCGCGACGGCGGCAAAGGCCTTACGCCTTCCGCTGCCGCGACTGCCTTCGCGCTCGCAAAGGACAGCGTCGCCATGGCGGCCGGCAACAATCTGGACCGCGTGATCCTCAATGTGCTGGACAGCGACACGCCTGCCTTCAACCCGCAGGAAGAAGCGGCCACAAGACTGCGCGATCAGCTGCGCACGACCCTCACCGACGAGTTGATCGATACCTATGTGGGGCAACTCCGGCAGACGCTCGGCGTGACGATAAACGAACGGAGCGTCGGCCTGGCAACGGGTGCCTTGACCTCGCAACCCTGATGCCTGCCGGCAACTCCCCTCCTGATGCCGATATCGCGGCGGGCTTCGCGGCCGGCCGGCCGCAGCTCCTCGTCAGCCGAACGGTGGCGGACCTCGAGACCGCCGTTTCCGCCAAGCTGAAGCTGAAGCGCCTGGGGGGCGGACCGTCGTTTCTGCTGGAATCAGTGGAGGGCGGCGCGAGTCGTGGGCGCTATTCGATGATCGGCCTGCTGCCGGACCTTGTCTGGCGCTGTCGCGACGGCAAGGCCGAAATCAACCGTGCTTTCCAGACCGACATGGAGGCCTTCACGGCAGAAGATGCGCCGCCGCTCGAAAGCCTTTCCCGGCTGGTGAAGGATTGCCGCTTCCCCTGCCCCGACGATCTGCCACCCATGGCGGCAGGCCTGTTCGGCTATCTCGGCTATGACATGGTGCGCGAGATGGAGCGGCTGCCGGCTCCGAAGCCTGACAAGATCGGCATGGCGGACGCGGTGCTGATCCGGCCAACCGTCATGGTTGTCTTCGATGCGGTGAAGGACGAACTCGTGATCGTCACTCCCCTCTGGCCGAAGGCTGGCGTTACGGCCACGCAGGCGCTGGAAACCGCGCGCGAGCGAATCGACGGCGTGCTTGCCTGTCTTGACCAGCCGCTTGAGCCGAGCCTGCGTGCGGCCGCCAGCGATGAGCCGCTGCTCTCGCCCGTCACCAATACGCCGCCGGAGGATTTCGCTGCGATGGTGGCGCGGGCGAAGGATTATATCGTTGCCGGCGATATCTTTCAGGTGGTGCTGGCGCAGCGCTTCTCGCGACCGTTCTCGCTTGGTGGTTTTGCGCTCTACCGGGCGCTCCGGCGCATCAACCCCTCGCCCTATCTCTGCTATCTCGATTTCGGCGACGCTGCCTTTGGCGGACTGGAGATCGTCTGTTCCAGCCCGGAAATCCTCGTAAAGGCGCAGGGAGGCACCGTCACAATCCGCCCCATCGCCGGCACGCGGCCGCGCGGCGCGGACCGAGCCGAGGACATCCGGCTCGAAGCGGAACTGCTGGCCGACGAGAAAGAGCGCGCCGAACATCTCATGCTGCTCGATCTTGGCCGCAATGATGTCGGCCGGGTGGCCGAGATCGGCAGCGTCAAGGTGACCGACAGCTATTTCGTCGAGCGCTACAGCCACGTCATGCACATAGTCTCGAATGTGGAAGGGAAGCTCCGCCCCGAACTTGATGCGCTCGATGCGCTGGCCGCAGGTTTTCCAGCCGGAACTGTTTCCGGCGCACCCAAGGTGCGCGCGATGGAAATCATCGACGAGCTGGAGCGTGACCGGCGCGGCATCTACGCCGGTTGCATCGGCTATTTCGGCGCTGATGGCTCGATGGATACCTGCATCGTGCTACGCACCGCCGTGGTCAAGGACGGTGTGATGCATGTCACGGCCGGTGCCGGCGTCGTGCATGATTCCAATCCTGAGGCCGAGCGGCAGGAATGCGTCAACAAGAGCATGGCACTGTTCCGCGCGGCCGAAGAGGCGGCGCGGTTTGCCGCCAGCGCGAAGCGCGGACAGTGAGCGGCGCAATGCTTGACCTTGCTGCCCGCAAGGCTGAAAACGCGAAACCCGCCGCCGGACTGCCATGCGCATCACACTGATCGACAA
>JBOFUS010000577.1:0-4712 GCA_051652685.1 Beijerinckiaceae bacterium | reverse complement strand
CCGGGCGCTGCTGGAGCGGGGCGATGCCGACATCTCCTTCGATCTGCCCAACAAGGACTTCCAGGAGCTGAAGGCGGCCCGCGCGCTGATCCGCGTGAGCGATAAGCGTATTTGGTCGCGGCTCAACACCAAGGGCGAGGTCTACATCGGCCCAAGCTATTCCGCGCCGGAGTTTGACGCCAACGCGGACGAGTTTCTGCCCGGCATCACACCGGCCGATATCAAGGGGCCCATGGTCACCTGGATGCCGCCAAAGTCGACTCTGACGGTGCCGCTGGTGCTCGACAAGTCACCTTCGGTTCCGGTCAACTATCCGCTCAAGAAGGGAGAGTTGCCCAAGCTCAGCGCCGGGAGCCAGACCATGCGCGGCTATGCCTGGGCACCGCAACACGGTGTCAATGCGGTGGAATTCCGTGTTGACGGAGGGCCGTGGCAGCGCGCCACGATCCAGCAGCCAAACCTTGGCAAGTACACATGGGTTCGCTTCAGCTTCCCGTGGGATGCGCCAGCTGGCGAGCATGTCATCGAGACCCGGACGACCGACAATGCTGGCGTCACCCAGCCCGAGCAGATCCCGCTGAACACCCTCGGCATGGCCAATTGGTCGATCCCGAAGTTCAGGATCCAGGTGGTCTGAAGATATGCACGACGGCGGCCGAGCAAAAATGCCCGGCCGCCTCACTTCATTCACCAGAATCACGGGCCTCCCCCAAGAGGCGACCTGATCGATTGATCGAGACCTCATGCGCCTGTTTTTCGCAATCACTATCATCGGGGTCGGAGCCGCGTTCGCATTTGGCGGCACCGTTCTGACCCGGGCCATCGCAGCTCAGGAATCGAAGCAGGTTGCGGAAGGTCGTGGCCATTACATGGAGACGTGTCAGCTCTGCCACGGCGAAGACGGCAAGCGCGGTGCCGGTTTCCAGACTCCGATCTGGGGACAGGGCACGATGATCGGCACCAAGTTCGGCAACGTGCAGGGCCTGATCGACTACATGCAGCTCATGCCATTCAACGACCCGACACTCCTTGACGACAACCAGAAAATCGCCGTCGTGGCGTTCATGCTTGCCCAGCATGGCGTGATCAAACCAACCGACACGCTCGATCCGGCGAAAGCGGCGGCTATCCCGATCAAGTAGGTTGAACCGCGCTTCAGAAAAAGGCTGTTTCACTGGCGGCATTTCCTGCATCAGTGCGGGTGCCAATTCCAGCTGATCGAACATCAAGTAAGGCGGGTACAGAGTCGTAGCGATGGCCGAAGAGCGATTGCGCGCTTTTCCCAAATGTGTGCGAAACGTCATCACACCGTCACGTTGGCAACTAAAGACATGTCGATGATCTTGGAGATATCGTCATGAAGGTTGGCATCAACGGCATGGGCCGCATCGGGCGGCTGGCGCTTCGTGCTGCGATGGGTGCTGTTCATCGGCCATCGGATGACCCGCGCGCCGCCAACCGGCTGGAAACTGTCCACCTGAACGAGATCAAGGGCGGCGCTGCCGCGACAGCTCATCTTCTCGAGTTTGACTCGATGCAGGGTCGCTGGCGGGCCGAGATTGCCGCTGATGGACCGGGTGCGATCCTGCTTGATGGCCGGAGGCTCGGCTTCTCCGAACACAAGGTTGCAGCCGACATCCCCTGGGGCGATCTTGGCGTCGATCTTGTGCTGGAATGCACAGGCAAATTCCTTGACCGCAAGACGCTCAACGGACACCTCGAACGCGGCGCGAAGCGTGTCATCGTGGCTGCGCCGGTTAAGGTCGATGGCGTGCTCAACATTGTCGTCAGCGTCAACGAGCATCTCTATAAACCGGCGGCGCATGACATCGTCACCGCCGCCTCCTGCACCACCAATTGTCTCGCGCCTGTGGTCAAGGTGCTGCACGAGGCCATCGGCATCCGCCATGGGCAGATCACCACCATCCATGATCCGACCAACACCAATGTCGTCGTCGATGCGCCACACAAGGACCTGCGCCGGGCACGTTCTGCGATGCTGTCGCTACAGCCGACCACGACCGGCAGCGCCACGGCCATCGGGCTGATCTATCCCGAACTGAAGGGCAAGCTTGATGGCCATGCCGTGCGTGCGCCGGTGCTCAATGCCTCGTTGACCGACTGCGTCTTCGAGATGGCGCGCGCCGTCACGGCCGCCGAGGTCAACGATCTGTTCAAGGCAGCCGAAGCCGGGCCGCTTGCCGGTATCCTTGGTTTCGAGGCCAAGCCTTTGGTCTCGATCGACTATCAGGGTGACACGCGCTCGGCGATCATTGACGGGCTTTCGACGCTCGTAACCGATGGCACAATGCTCAAGGTCTACGCCTGGTATGACAACGAAATGGGCTACGCCTGCCGGATGGTTGATCTCGCCTGCCATCTCGACGCACAGGGGCTCTGATCATGGCCGAGACGACCATCACGTCGCCACCTCCGACGGGACATGGCGCGGGCCTTCGGAACTACGCCATCGTTACGGCAGCCTATTGGGGTTTCACGCTGACCGACGGCGCTCTGCGCATGCTGGTCCTGTTCACCTTTTTCAAACTCGGCTATTCGCCGTTCACCCTTGCCTTCCTGTTCCTGCTTTATGAAGCAGCAGGCATTCTTGCCAACATGATCGGCGGCTGGCTTGCGTCGAAACACGGCATCAAGCGCATGTTGATCGTGGGGCTGTCGACTCAGATCATCGGCTTCCTGATTCTCTCCGCGATGAATCCGGGCTGGGAAGCGGCCTTCCTGGTCACCTGGGTGGTGCTGGCACAAGGCATCTGCGGTGTCGCCAAGGATCTCACCAAAACAGCGTCCAAGTCCGCGATCAAGCTGACGGAAGCCGAGGCCAAGGGCGACGGGCAAGGCCGTCTGTTCAAGTGGGTTGCGTGGTTTACGGGCTCCAAGAACGCCATGAAGGGCTTCGGCTTCTTCCTTGGCGGCGTGCTGCTCGAAGCCTTCGGATTTTCACTGGCACTGTGGCTGATGGCGGGAGCGCTGGCATTGGTGCTCGCAGGCGTCGTGCTGTCGCTGCCCGCGCTCAAGGGCAAATCCAAGGCCAGCAAGTCGGTCAAGGAACTGTTCGGCAAGAACCGGGGCGTGAACCTCTTGGCACTCGCCCGCATCGGCCTGTTCGGTGCCCGCGATGTCTGGTTCGTGGTCGGCGTGCCAGTGTTTCTCTATGCCAATGGCTGGACCTTTCCGATGGTCGGGGCCTTCCTCGCTCTTTGGACCATCGGCTACGGCGTCGTGCAGGCCTCCGCTCCTGCGGTGATCCGGCGCAGCGCTGACGGGCTTGCCACGGAAGTTCCGGCGGCGCGGCTGTGGTCGCTGATGTTGCTTGCCGTGCCTCTGGCGCTGGCGGCCATTCTCGCACTCAATCCGCCGCGACCGGACATCGTCCTTGTTGCCGGACTGTGCCTGTTCGGTGTGATCTTTGCGGTCAACTCCTCCGTTCATTCCTATCTCATCCTCGCCTACGCGGGCTCGGAGAAGGCCGCCGAGGACGTTGGTTTCTACTATGCCGCCAACGCGGCAGGTCGTTTCACCGGAACACTCCTCTCGGGGCTGCTCTATCAGTGGGGCGGCATCAGTGCCTGCCTCGTTGGCTCCGGCCTCATGCTTGCCACCTGCTGGCTGGCGACGCAGGCCTTGCCGAGAGTGGCAACAGCCGCGTCGTCCCCGGCAGCATAAAGGGCAGCGTCACTCAAATGTCATATCACTTCGTTATATCGATAAGTATCGAATTAACGACAAGGACTATGTCATGGAACACCGGCCTTTCAATGTCCTGTTCCTCTGCACCGGAAACTCCGCCCGATCGATCATGGCGGAAGCCATCATCGGTCGTGTCGCGCTTGGCAAGTTCAAGGGATACAGCGCAGGAAGCTTTCCCAAAGGCGAAGTGCATCCCTTCACAGTCAACCTGCTCCAGCGACTGAACTTTGATACCAGCAGCTACCGCTCGAAAAGCTGGGACGAGTTTGCCAAGCCAGGAGCGCCGGACCTCGATTTCGTCTTCACCGTCTGCGACGATGCCGCCAAGGAAGTGTGCCCCTACTGGCCGGGCCAGCCCATGACCGCGCACTGGCCAGTGCCGGACCCGGCTGCGTTCGTTGGAGACGACACACAGCGCGCGCTGGCCTTCGCCGATGCATACCGCATGCTCAACAACCGCATCTCGATCTTCACGGCGCTGCCCGTGCGCGGGCTCGACAAGGTGACGCTGCAGGCCAAGATGGACACGATCGGCAAGGATCAAGGCCGAAAGGACTGAGCAGGCAAGGCAAATGATGAACAACCTCGCAGAACCCGTCGACCTAAATTCCATGGTCAGGCAGCTTGCGGCATTGGCGCAAGACTCCCGTTTGGCAGTCATGCGTTTGCTGGCGCGCTATGCGCCTTTCGGGCTTCCGGCGGGCGATATCGCCCGGCTGGTGGCGGTGCCGCACAACACCATGTCGACGCATCTGGCGTTGCTGGAGAAGGCCGGGCTGCTCCGCTCGCGGCGCGACGGAAGGCAGATCATCTTTGCGCTGGATCCTCAGGTTTGCCTGGCACTGGCGGACAACCTCTCCACAGCTTTTGCCTTGGACCAGAAAGACAGTGCCAGCGGCTCAGTCGTTCCTGTCGTGCGGCAGGATGTTTTCAACCCGAAGCCCTACAGGGTGCTTGTCCTGTGCACGGCGAACTCGGCACGCTCGCTCATGGCTGAGGCAATG
>JBOFUS010000576.1:0-1349 GCA_051652685.1 Beijerinckiaceae bacterium | reverse complement strand
CGACCGCTGTGACCACCGAAGACACCATGCCCCCTCCCCTGCCATCCGCCGGCCCCTTCGCCAGCGCCAGAGCCCGCCTCGCCGCTTTGCCGCCCAATCTGCTGGCATCCGGCCTGATGATCCTGGCCTTCCTCACCTTTTCGGTGATGGCGGTGCTGGTGCGCGATATCGGCGGGCGCATCCCTGTCTACGAGATGGTGTTTGTCCGGCAGGTCATGTCCTTCATCTTCATGGCACCGCTGTTCTGGCAGCTGCGCAAGAGCATCGGTCATCCACAAAAGCTGAACCTTCACTTCATCCGTGGCCTCACGGCGAGCGGCGCGATGTTCTGCGGGTTGACGGCGGTGCTGCTGATCCCGCTGGCCGATGCCACCGCGATCCAGATGGCGGAGGTGCTTTTCGCCACAGCGTTCGCGGCCATCTTTCTCAAGGAGAAGGTCGGCTGGCGGCGCTGGCTCGCGACGGCGGTCGGCTTTCTCGGGGTCATCGTGATGTTGCGGCCGCTGGGCGGCGGCATTGATCTCATGGCGGGAATTGCGCTTGTCGGCGCGCTCTTTGGCTCGATCAACATGATCGTGCTGCGGATGGGGGCGGAGTATGACCGCACCGAGACCGTTCTGTTCTGGCAGGGCCTCGTGGTGCTGGCGATCATGGGGCCGGTGGCGCTGTGGGGCTGGGTGACGCCGACGTGGCACGAAGCCGGCGTGCTGTTCCTGATGAGCGTGATCTTCACGCTGGGCATGTGGCTCTTCACCACCGGCATGCGCATGGGCGAAACCTCGGCGCTGGCACCCCTGCACTATCTCCGGCTGCTGCTGATGGCGATTGTCGGCTGGATCGGCTACGGCGAGACACCGACCTGGGCCACCGTGATCGGCGCGCTGCTCGTGCTCTCTGCCGCGACCTACACGATCCGCCGCAATGCCGTGAAGCACAGCATCGTCAAGCCGAGGGAAGCGGCGCTTCCCTGAGGGCATTTCTCCACCGGAGCTTGCCAACGCGCGCGCGCCGAAGCAAAAAGCACGTCATGCCTCACTATGACGTCATCGTCGCCGGAGTGGGCGGCATGGGTTCCGCCGCCTGCTACCACCTCGCCAAGCGTGGACAGCGCGTGCTGGGGCTGGAGCGCTTCTACCTCGGCCACAGCATGGGTTCCTCCCATGGCATGACGCGCATCATCCGGATCGCCTATTTCGAGGGGCCGGACTACGTGCCGCTGCTCAAGCGCGCCGCCCAGCTCTGGAAGGAGACAGGCGACGAGGCGGGCATGCAGTTGCTCTACACGACCGGCTCGCTGGACGTGGCACCGGAGGGCGAGGGCTTCGTCGAAGGGTCGATCCAGTCCTGCA
>JBOFUS010000575.1:0-1719 GCA_051652685.1 Beijerinckiaceae bacterium | reverse complement strand
GAGGTTGAAGGTGGCGATGTTGACGTTCGCCTCGCCCATCAGCGAGCCAAAGGCACCGATGAAGCCTGGCTTGTCCGCGTTGCGCACATAGATCATGTGCGGCGCAAAGGCCGCGTCGATCTTGATGTCGCGGATTTCGGTGATGCGCGGCACGCCGTCGGCCAGCACGGTACCAGCGGCGTGGCGCGTCATGTCAGCGGCATCGACGAAAATCTTGATGCGGCTTTCGCCGTCTTCCGCCGTCTCGCGGAGCGTTTCCTCGATGGTGATGCCCTTGTCCTTCGCGATGGCGTTGGCGTTGACCATGTTGATCTCTGACAGGAACGGGCGCAGCACGCCGGCGATGGCAGCGGCCGTGATCGGCTTGACGTTGAGTTCGCCCACCTTTCCCTCGTAGACGATCCGGATGCCCTGGATGGAGCTCTCGGTCAGCTGGCCGAGAAATGCACCGAGATTCTCGCCAAGCGCCACGAACGGCTTCACGCGGGGCGCTTCCTCCGCCGAGATCGACGGGAAGTTGACGGCGTTGGTGATCGCGCCGCGCAACAGATAATCCGACATCTGCTCCGCCACCTGCAACGCCACATTCTCCTGCGCCTCGTTGGTGGCCGCTCCCAGGTGCGGCGTGCAGATGACGTTCGGCAGGCCGAAGAGCACGTTGGTGGTCGCCGGCTCCTCAAGGAACACGTCGAAAGCGGCACCCGCCACATGGCCGGCCCTGATTGCATTGGCGAGAGCCGCTTCGTCCACAAGGCCGCCACGCGCACAGTTGACGATGCGCACGCCTTTCTTCGTTTTTGCCAGCGCCTCGCGCGAAAGAACGTTCTTCGTCTTCTCGGTCAGCGGCGTGTGGAGCGTGATGAAATCGGCGCGGGCCAGCAACTCGTCGAGTTCCACCTTTTCCACGCCGATCTTTACGGCGCGCTCCGCCGTCAGGAATGGATCGTAGGCGATGACGCGCATTCTCAGCCCGATGGCGCGGTCCGCAACGATCGAGCCAATGTTGCCACAACCGATGATGCCGAGCGTCTTCGCCGTGATCTCGACGCCCATGAAGCGGTTCTTCTCCCACTTGCCGGCCTGGGTGGAGACATCCGCCTCCGGGATCTGGCGGGCGAGCGCCATCATCATGGTGATCGCGTGCTCGGCGGTCGTGATTGAGTTGCCGAAGGGCGTGTTCATGACGATGACGCCACGCGCCGTTGCTGCCGGTATCTCGACATTGTCAACGCCGATGCCGGCGCGGCCGATAACCTTCAGGTTCTTTGCCGCCTCAAGAAGCTTGGCGGTGACCTTGGTGGCGGAGCGGATGGCGAGACCGTCATAGTCGCCGATCATGGCGGCGAGCTTGTCCTTATCCTTGCCGAGGTTGGGATCGAAGGTCACGTCGATGCCGCGATCCTTGAAGATCTGCACGGCAGCGGGAGACAAGGCATCGGAGATGAGAACGCGGGGAGGGGTCATGGCTTTGGCTCCTTTTTCCTTCGCCGCCTGCGGGAGAAGGTGGCTGTCGCGTCAGCGAAGGCCGGATGAGGGGTTGAATGCATGCTTGAAACGTGTGCGCGACCCCTCATCCGTCAGGCTTTGCCTGACACCTTCTCCCGCAAGGGGAGAAGGGGGAGCCGCCGTTGGCTAGGCCGCTTTCGCGAACTTTGCCTTTTCGGCCTCAAAGGCAAGCTTGATCCAGGGCATCAGCGCCTTGACGTCGCGCGTCTGCAC
>JBOFUS010000574.1:0-8259 GCA_051652685.1 Beijerinckiaceae bacterium | reverse complement strand
ATTCACGACCAATTGCCTCGTGGCGCGCCAGGCATGACGGGCAAGGGCAAGCGAGAAAGTGGCGCCAGAGGCGCCGGTGCGGGCGCGGGTCATCGTGATCTCCATGGGCATAATGTCCGGTTCCATCGACCGTTAGAGCGATATACCTTGATCACGATCAATCTTGATAACGAATGTTTCTTGTGCCATCCATAACTGGAAATGAAGATATTCGGCCTTGGTGCCGGCGAGGAGGGGCACACCATGGCGCATTTGCTCGATATCGATCAACTTCGCACACTTATCGCCATCGCCGATACCGGTTCTTTCACCAAGGCAGCGGACGTCGTGCACAAGACGCAATCCGCGGTCTCGATGCAGATGAAGCGGCTGGAAGAACGCATCGGGCGCGACATTTTCGAGAAGGACGGCCGTGCCTCGCGCCTGACCGAGGATGGCGAACGTTTGCTGGATTATGCCCGGCGGATCGTGCGGCTGAATCATGACTGCGTCATGAGCTTTGCGGAGGCCGCTCTCTCCGGCCGGGTAAAACTGGGTGTTCCGGATGACTACGCGGACCGATATCTGCCCGAGATCCTCGCGCGCTTCACGCGCTCCAACCCCAAGGTGGAGGTGACGGTGGTGTGTGAGCCAACGCCGGTACTGGTCGGCTGCATGCAGAACAACGAGCTGGATCTGGCGATCATCACCCACTCCGAGCATCGCGGTCCAGCCGAGATCATCCGCCACGAGCGCCTGCTCTGGGTCACCGCCGCGCGGTCGGACGTGCACGAGCAGAACCCGATCCCGCTGGCGCTCGGCCGGCCGACCTGCGTCTGGCGGCAGGCGGCGACGGAGCGGCTGGAAAGCCTGGGCCGTCCGTTCCGCGTGCTCTATGCCAGCTGGAACTCAACTGCCGTCAGCGCTGCCGTCGCGGCCGGCCTCGCTGTCTCGGTGTTGCCTGAAAGCGCCATACGCCCCGGCATGCGCGTGCTTGGCCCTTCAGATGGTTTTCCCGCGCTGCCTTCTGTCAAGATCGGCCTGCTGCGCAACCGCATGGAACCCTCAGCGCTGGCCGACCGGCTGGCCGAGCATATCGTGTCGAGCCTCGACAATCTCTCCGGCCGCGCGCCGGAGTCCCTGCCTGCGCTCGCGGCGGAGTAAGCAGTTATGGCAACCTGTCTCATTACCGGTGCCAGCCGGGGCATCGGCTTTGCGCTTGCCGAAGCATTGATTGCGCGCGGCGACCGCGTGATCGCGGCGGTGCGCGATCCGTTCCGCTTGCCGGATCTGCTGAAACGCGCGCCACGCGAGAGTGCCGCAATCATCAGCATGGATGTCTCCGACGCCCGCTCCATCGAGCGCGCGGCTGCATCGCTGGCTGAGCCGGTTGATGTGCTGATCAACAATGCGGGGGTAACCGGGCCGGAACGCCAGACGGTGCTCGACATGGACTATGACGGATTCTCACGCACCATTGCCGTCAATGTCTTTGGGCCGTTGCGCGTGACGAGGGCATTCCTGCCCCATCTCAAGCAGACGTCTGTGCCCAAGGTGATGACCATCTCCAGCCAGATGGGTTCACTCGGCTACGCCAGCGCCCATAAATCCGACCGCATGGCCTATCGCTCGTCGAAGACCATGCTCAACAAGCTGATGCAGGGGCTGGCAACCGATCTCCGGCCGCAAGGCATTGCGGTGCTGACCGTGCATCCTGGCTGGGTGAGGACAGACATGGGCGGAGGCAGCGCTGATCTGTCGCCCGAGACCAGCGCGCGCGATCTGCTGACGCTGCTCGACGCCCTCGATCTTTCGAGCACTGGCCGCTTCCTCAACCACGACGGGGCCACGCTTCCCTGGTAACGCCGCCCGCTTCCGGCCATAAACCATTCGCCAGCGCGAATTGTTCCGGTTATGTCGGAATTATGGGGACGTTCTCTCTCTTTGATCTTGACGCCATTGTCGCGGCACGCGCTGCCGCCGATCCTGCGTCTTCGTACACCGCAAAGTTGCTGGCCGGCGGCGTCGCGCGCGCGTCGAAAAAGCTTGGCGAGGAGGCCGTCGAGGCCGTCATCGCGGCCGTCAGCGGCGATAGGGCCGAGCTTACACGCGAAGCGGCGGACGTGCTTTATCACCTGCTTGTCGTTTTGCGCGGGGCGGATGTGCCGCTTTCTTCGGTGATGGCCGAGCTCCAGCGGCGGACCGCCGAGAGCGGCCTCGCCGAAAAGGCCGCGCGGCCCTCCGCCTGACGCCTGCCATGGATGCTGTCGCCTCTCCCCTGATCGAGGATCAGCCCAACCCCTACCGGGTCTTCACCCGCAACGAATGGGCGCATCTGCGCGCCGATACGCCGCTGACGCTCAACATCGACGATCTGATCCGGCTCCAGTCGGTCAATGATCCCATCTCGCTGGAAGAGGTCGTCGCGATCTACCTTCCCTTGTCGCGGCTCTTGTCCCACTATGTTGCCGCCACGCAGGGATTGTTCAGGGCGACACAGCGCTTTCTGGGGGCCGCCGACGGCAAGACGCCCTATGTCATCGGCATTGCCGGATCCGTCGCGGTCGGCAAATCGACCACCGCGCGCGTGCTGAAGGCGCTGCTGTCGCGCTGGCCCAACACGCCCAAGGTCGAGCTCGTCACCACGGACGGTTTCCTCCTGCCAAACGCGGAGCTTGCCCGCCTTGGCCTGATGGAACGCAAGGGGTTTCCCGAAAGCTACGACGCAGCGGCGATCGTACGCTTTCTGGCCAAGGTGAAATCAGGCGAACGCAGCGTTGAGGCCCCGGTCTATTCCCACCTTGTCTATGACGTCGTGCCCGGCGAACACGTGACGGTGGATCGGCCGGATATCCTGATCTTCGAAGGATTGAATGTCCTGCAGCCCGGACGCCTGGCGAGGGACGGCCGCGCCATCGCTTTCGTCTCGGACTTCTTCGATTTTTCGGTTTATCTCGATGCCGAGGAAGAGCTTATCCGCGAGTGGTATATCCAGCGGTTCATGCGGCTGCGCGGCACGGCATTCCAGGACCCACGGTCCTTCTTCCGCCGCTATGCCGAGCTGGACGAGGCGACGGCGCTGGCGATGGCAACGGGGCTCTGGGACCGCATCAACCTGCCCAACCTGCGCGAGAACATTCTGCCGACCCGCCCCCGCGCCAGCCTGGTGCTGCGCAAGGGCGCAAGCCATCTGATCGAGGAAGTGGCCCTGAGGAAACTATGAAGAACCCGGGTCGCTTCATCCGTCTGGCTGCATTGGCCGGAGCATTTGCCCTGTCGGTTTCCGGTACAGCCGAGGCGCGGCCGATCCCGACCTCCTGTGGCGCGATCAACCTTCTGTCCGCATTGGCGAAGGAGTCACCGGATGCCGGTGCCCGCATGAAAGCGGCCGCAAAAACTGTCGTCAACGGCGATGGCATGCTCTGGCGCATCGACAAGCCGGGCCTGCGTCCCTCCCATCTCTTCGGAACGATGCACAGCACCGATCCGCGGCTGGAACGCCAGGTGCAGCGCGTGCTGCCGCTGGTCCGGAATGCCTCGGCGGTGGCCGTCGAGATCAGCGAACTCGTGACACCCGGCCTCAAGGATGCTGCCGCGCTGCAGATCGCCCACGCCGGCCTTGCGACGCGCGGCAACGCCCTGGAGGCGCTCCATCCAATCCAGGATCGTGGCATGGTCGAGCTTGCGTTGCTGGAACGGGGCATCCCGGCCCAACGCGCCGAGCGGCTGGAGACCTGGTTTCTCATCGTCGTCCTGTCCTCGCCACCCTGCGAGCGCCAGCGTCGCGCGCTCGGCCTCGTCTCGGTCGACGAGAAGATCGGTGTTGCAGGCGCAAAAGCCGGGCGGAAGCCCATCGGGCTGGAAAAAATCGAGGACCAGATCGCGGTACTCCGCCGCATTGGCGGCTGGAATCCGCCCGCCGTGCTCATTGAAACGGCCCGGAACGCCACAATGCTCGCCAACATGCGCGAGACGCAGGTCCAGACCTACGCGGCTGACCGTCTGGGGGAACTGGTGGCACTGACCCGCATTGGCGAGGTGATCTCGACCGGCACGCTGTCGCGCGAAACATCCTCCTTCACGCGTTCGCTGCTGGATGATCGCAATCTTGTCATGCGCGACAACGCGATGCCGTTGCTCGAAAAGGGCGGCGCGGTGATCGCCGTCGGTGCGCTGCATCTGCCCGGTGATCGGGGGCTGGTCAGCCTTTTTCGCGAGAAGGGTTTCCGCGTAACGCCTGTGAAATAACGAATTTCACATTCGCAAAAATCACATTCCCGCCGCATTCCAGCCCATGCGTCGCCCCACTGCGACGCGAAACAGTGATCGTTGCCTCATGGCCCTGACAGCGGTCTCACCGGACTTCGTCAGCCCCCCAGCCCCCCGGCGGTGCTGTTGGCAGGGTCATACCGGACCTTCGGGTTCGGAACTGGGCGGTCGGTCCGCAAATGGATCGGCCGCCTCTCTTTTTTCGGGTGCATCCCGGAAAGGCGACAGAAAGCTCTCAAATCAGCACTTGCATCGCCTGCCGACCTCTGGCAATGGCTTCGAAGGACGCGGGAGTAGCTCAGTGGTAGAGCACAACCTTGCCAAGGTTGGGGTCGAGGGTTCGAACCCCTTCTCCCGCTCCAGAATTCCCGGAAATCACTGCCAGACATGAGCCGGGGCTAGCGAGCCCGCGGGCGGTATTTATCGATAATCAATCACGATCCGGTGCGCCTGTCGGGAAGAGATTACGGTAAGGACGAGCGTCTTCCACGCATTTAGCAAAGGACGGGCGTGTGAGCAGCCGTTGTCGATAGGCGCGCAAATGGCTCTGCTCTGCGGCGATGGGATGCACCCAGTCCGCATAGAAAAGTGACGGTGCTGCGGCGCAATCCGCAAGACCGAAAGTGTCCCCCGCCGCAAAGGTCTGGCCTGCCAACTCCCCGTTGAGCCATGCATACGCCTTGTCGAGTTTCGACCTGGCATCGGCGACGCCGTGGGCGTCCCGTGCCTCAGGCTGGCGGATGGCATCGAACACGATCCTCATCATTGGCGCCATCACGTAGCTGTCGAAGACGCGGTCCATGAAGCGGGTGCGCAGGGCGGCCTTGGGATCGTCCGGCAGAAACCGTGTCGGGCCGGGATGGAACAGCTGCAGATGCTCGATGATGATCGTCGATTCCATCACCGACACATCGCCGTCGCGCAGCAGCGGCATATGCTGGACTGGCCAGAGCGTGGCGAATTCCATGCCCGTCTCCGGGTCGTCCTGCGACAGGAACTTCAGCTGGAACGGCGTCCCGTTCTCGTGGAGCGCGACCAGGACCTTCTGGCAATAGGACGAAAAGGGATGGGCGTAGAGGCTCAGGCTCATGACAGGCTCCTCGAAACAGATTGCAGAATGCAAGTGGTTGTGAGCTAGCAGAACCACTCCTATATTGCAACTGGTTTACCATTGCCGGATTCATGACCGAAACCCACCGCTCCGAGTGCCCCATCAACCTGACGCTCGAAGTCATCGGCGACAGCTGGAGCCTGATTGTCATCCGCGACCTGATGTTCGGGAATCGCCGCCATTTCCGTGAACTCCTGACAAAATCGGAAGAAGGCATCGCCTCCAATATTCTGGCAAGCCGCCTGAAGCGGCTCATGGCCGCCGGGCTGTTGACGAGGACAGGCGACGCGACACACCGCCAGAAGGCGATCTACAGCCTGACGGAACCCGCCATCGATCTCGTGCCGCTGCTTGTGCAGATGGCTGTGTGGGGCAGCCGGCACAGGCCGGTGTCGCGGGAGCTGTCCGTCAGGGCAGAACTGCTGGAGAGGGGTGGTGAGCCTCTGTGGCACGCCTTCATGGCGGAGCTACGCAGTTTGCATCTCGGCGCTCCGGCTCCGGAGCGATCGGTTTTCGCTCAGCTTCAGACGGCCTATGAGAAGGCGATGAACGACGTGCGGGCGCAATCCAGATAGGTTGGGTGGCGCAGGCTGCCGCATCCCGTCGCTTCGCGCGATGGGTCGCCACGAGGAGGACATGCCATGAGCGAAAGACGTGCCATGAGCGAAGCTACCGGACGCAACGTGCTGATCCTGCAACCCGGCGAAGGTCGGCACTACGGCCTCGGAGCGATGACGGCCGTGTTCAAGGCTGACGAGAACGAAACAGCTTGCCACTACAGCATTTCCGAGTGGTGGATGGAGCCGGGCTTTGCCGGCGTGGGTGCTCACAGCCACGAGGCAAATGACGAGATTTTCTATGTCGTGATGGGCACGCCCGGACTGCTGGTCGGCACGGACTGGATGACGCTGGAGGAGGGGGCTTTCGTGCGGATTCCCGCAGGGATCACCCATGATTTCCGCAACCTGTCCGGGAAGAAGTGCGGACTGCTCAATGTCTTCATTCCGGGCGGCTTCGAGCGGAACATGCCCGCAATCGTCCAGTGGTTCAAAGCCAATCCGGGTTCGAACGAAATCTAGAGCGATGGCGCAAGAACGGTCGTGTTCGAGATGCGATGCGGCAGTCGCCGCCTCAGTTCCAGTTGTCGATCTTGATGTCGCCCGGCGCGGGCTGGCCCTTGCCCGTTTCGACGAGGGCCTTCAGGCTCAGCATGAAAACGGCCCATTTGGTGCTGCAATGATGCATGCCCTCGCTGGCTTCGTTCCAACCGGCATGGCGGAACAGTACAATGGCGTATTCGCCCTCTTGTTTGAGGTCGAAGATGATCTGTGTGTCGGTCCAGTCCGGCGGGCCTTCCTGCACCTCCCAGACGACGCGGCTCGCAGGGCGCATCTCCAGGACCTTCATGGCGAAGAAACCGAGCGTTCCGAACCGGAAGGTGATGACGCTACCAATGCGGGCCTCCCCTTGCGTGTTGTTTGTCCACCAGCCGGCAAGGCCATCGATGGTCGTGAGCGCCCCGTAGAAGGCGTCTGTCGATGCCTTGGCCGCCACCTTGTGCAGGATATCCACCACGGTCATGTTCCTTTCGCTGATTGTCAGGCCGGAAGCTGCCGGTCATATTCCTCCCGAAGCCTTTGCCAGCCATCCCAGAACGGCGTCGTCGGCTCTTTGCCGGAGAGGCGGGCAACGAGAATGTCGAGATGTGCGTGCCAACCCGCGCCGATCATCAGCCGCGAGGAACGCTCGACGATGCGCCGGTGGGTCACGGTGAGGAGCACCCTGTCACCGCGCTCTGCGAGTTCCAGCAGGACATCGCCGGCACCCCACGCGAACTGCAGCCGGTGAGGCGGATCGCAGGCGATAACGCTGCTCTCCATGTTTTCCTCGGCACGGAACGCTTCGGGCCGCGCGCCGGGCGGATCGGTGAGTTCATCGTTCCGCCAGGTGAGCGTGAATGGCGCGCCGACCTTCGTTGGCATCTCGCCCGCAGCCAGCCACTGGCGGCGCAGGTCGCTCGCGGTCAGATAGGCCCAGACCCGTTCTATAGGGCCGGGCAGCAGCCTCTGGATCTTCAGCGTCGTCGGCTCGATCAGCTCGCCATAGGTTGATGCTTCGACGTCGTTCATGGCTCTTTTCCCTTGGCTTTGGCCTGACGCAGCAGGCCATCGAGAACATCAAGGCGTTCCGTCCAGAAGCGTTCATAGAAGCCGAGCCATTCCCGCGCGCTGGCGAGCGGTCCAGCGTCCAGGCGGCAGATATGCGTTCGGCCGCGCACCTCGCGGCGGATGAGCCCGGCACTCTCCAGTGCCTTGATGTGCTTCGAGGCGGCGGCAAGAGACATCGTGAAAGGCTCGGCGAGCTGGCCGACCGTGCGCTCTCCTCCGGCGAGGTCGTGCAGCATTTGACGTCGCGTCGCGTCGCCGAGCGCGTGGAAGATCGTGTCGAGTTGCAAGGTTTGATATTCAACCATATTGTTGAATTAAAAGACTGCTATGGTTTTGTCAACCAGATAGTTGAATAACATCCTGCTGGCGAAGGCGGTGCAGGTTCGTTCCTTCAACAATCTTCGAGAACAACAATTGACAAAAAGACCAACCGGTTGGTATGTATCGTTGTCGCTATATGGAAATGTTCTTGCATGGTCCGCACAAGCACAGCGCGAGAAAAGCTCCTGGACGCCGCCTTCACGCTGGTGCGGTCGAAGGGCTTCACGGCCACGACGGTGGATGATCTCTGCGCGGCGGCTGGCGTGACCAAGGGCGCGTTTTTCCATCACTTCGCCAGCAAGGAGGCGCTCGGTGTGGCCGCGGCGCAGCATTGGTCGAAGGTGACAAGCGCCTTCTTCGCCGGGGCAACCTATCATCGCCATGCTGATCCGCTGGAGCGTTTTCTCGCCT